>DASRKU010000172.1:0-7473 GCA_035648815.1 Verrucomicrobiia bacterium
ATGATGGATTTTGACTCAAAGGATTGTCCGCTGCGGCCGGCGTGGGTGGAAATCGATCTGGGGCGGCTGCGCCGGAACCTGCAACTGATTACGCGCGAGCTGCCAAAAGGTGTGCGGCTGCTGGCGGTGATCAAGGATGAAGCGTATGGCCACGGGGCGCTGGATGCGGCGCTGGTGGCGATTGAAGAGGGCGCAACGTTTTTGGGGTTGAGCACGCTGGAGGAGGCCATTCGGCTTCGCGACAATGGGATCACCGCGCCGCTGCTGCTGCTGGGAGAGCGGCAGGAAGCCGAGCTGCCCTGGTGCGTTGAACAGGACTTGACGGTGTGCGTGAACGACGCGAACACCGTGCGGAAGCTGGCCCGCGCCGCGGCTGCCGCCGGCAAACAGGCGGCGGTGCATTTGAAAGTCAATACCGGCATGAGCCGGTATGGCGTGCGCTGGGACGAAGCTCTCCCGCTCCTGGAACTGATTTATTCCGAGAAGTCGCTCCTGCTCGAGGGCATCATGACTCACTTCGCCCAATCGGACGAAACCGAGAAGACGTTTGCGAACCTGCAAATCGCCCGGTTCGACGAAGTGCTGCGCGCGATGGACGAGCGCGAGCTGCCCGTTCGTTTCAAGCACCTGTGCAACAGCGGCGGCTTTCTGGATCTGCCCCATGCCCATCGCGATTTGGTCCGGATCGGCATTCTCATGTACGGCATATTCCCATCGAGCGTCTGCCGGCGCATCGCGGGAATCGAACCGGTCATGTCCGTCAAAGCGCGCATTGCGGCCATTCAAAAAATCAAGCCCGGCGAAGTCGTTGGCTATGGCATGCGATACACCGCGCCGGGTCCGCGCCGGATTGCCGTCCTGCCCATCGGGTATGGAGATGGTTTCCCGCGCGTGCGCAACGAGGGCGGCGCGCTTATCCGCGGCCGGCGCGCCCCGCTCATCGGCGGCATTGCCATGGATGCGCTCATGGTCGACATCACGGAAATTCCCGAAGCCCAGGTTTGGGATGAGGCGGTGATCATGGGGCAGCAGGGCGGGGAGGAGATCAGCGTCCACGACATGGCGAAGTTAAAAAACTCGGTGTCTTACGACGTCCTGACGAGCTGGAGGCTTCGGCTGCGGCGCAAATATGTGAATGGAGAATCCCGGCGTGGAAACGGCGGGCCAGCCAGCGTCGAGCCGGACGCTGCGATGGCGGTCCGCTGAGACAAGGCAGGCCGCGCGCAGCGCGGCCCTACCGGGGTGGGGACGGCTCGTCCCCACCCCGGCCACAATCAGGAGCGATTTTCCGGGTCAGGAGCTCAGATGAAGCTGAGCTTGTGAAAAAAATCACAAATTCAACTTGCCTGGGATTTTCCCCCCGTTTAGGTTCCTTCAACCAGCCGATTGTCAGGAAATCGGATTGATTTATGCATACGCGCGCCGAGATCGGCTACGATTCGAAAATTGAAGGCGACATCGTTCACACCCGCCTGGATGCCGCGATCAACTGGTTTCGCAAGTATTCGATGTGGCCGATGCCGATGGGCCTGGCCTGTTGCGCGATTGAGTTGATGGCGGCGGGGGCGAGCCGATTTGACATCGCGCGGTTTGGGGCCGAGGTGATGCGTTTTTCGCCGAGGCAATCCGACGTGATGATTGTGGCCGGGACGGTCACTTACAAGATGGCGCTTGCGGTGCGGCGAATTTACGATCAGATGGCCGAGCCGAAGTGGGTGATCGCGATGGGGGCGTGCGCCTCGACCGGCGGGATGTACCGCAGTTACGCGGTGTTGCAGGGGGTGGACAGGATTTTGCCGGTGGACGTTTACGTGGCGGGCTGTCCGCCGCGACCCGAAGCGCTCCTGGACGCGTTCATCAAACTTCAAGAGAAGGTCTCAAGGGAGCCGGTTCAATAGACATGGCGCCCATTCATTTCAGCCCACCTTCAGCGTGACTCCACTCGAATTTGCACTTCAACTGAAAGGCCGTTTTCCGGAAGCGTTTTCCGAACCGGTGGAGTTTCGCGGCGAATGCACCTTGAAGCTCGCGGATGCCGAGCGGATCGCCGAGATTTGCGGGTTTGCGCGAAAGGACATGGGCTTCGATTATCTCGTGGACATTTCCAGCGTGGATAACTACGGGGACGACCCGCGCTTCACCATCGTTTATCATCTCTACACGCATGCCCAGCGCTGTCACCTGCGCATCAAGACGGATGTGGCGGAGCAAAAGGCTGAATTACCAACCGTGATCGATGTGTGGCGGACGGCGGATTGGCATGAGCGGGAGATTTACGACATGATGGGGATCCGGTTCCGAGGCCATCCGGATTTGCGCAGAATCCTGATGTGGGAAGGGTATCCTTATTTTCCTTTGAGGAAGGATTTCCCGCTGGCCGGCAAATCGAGCGATGTCCCGGAGGTGGCCTTTACAAACACGACGCCGATGATGGGCGGTCCATTCGTGACGATTGCGGGCGGCAAAGACAGCATCGCCCGCGAACCTCGCGTGCGCATTCCGGAAAGCGATTCCATATCGATGACCGGGAGGGTGGAACGGCGCGAGGACATCAAGGACGCGCACGGGAAGGCTTTTGGCCCCGGGCCAATCGAGAAGAAACCATGAAGCGCCTGATTTTTTTGGCCCGGCCTGAATTTCATGTCTGACGAAATCCTATTTAGCGAACCGGCGGGTCGCGCGGCGCAGGGCGCCGAGGAACTCCGGGACATGGTGGGCGAGAAGATGGTCCTGAACATGGGGCCTTCGCATCCGGCGACGCACGGGGTTTTGCGCATCGTGCTGGAGCTGGATGGGGAGATCATCACAAAGGCCGCGCCGGAGATCGGTTACCTGCATCGAGGCGACGAGAAGATCGCCGAGAACATGACGTACACCCAGTTCATTCCTTACACGGACAGGCTGGATTACCTGGCTCCGCTGGCCAACAACGTGGCGTATGCGCTGGCGGTGGAGAAGCTGCTGGGGATCGAGAAGCAGTTGACGGCTCGCTGCCAGTATATTCGAGTGATTTGCTGCGAGCTGGCCCGGATTTCCTCGCACTTGCTGGGGATGGGCGCTTTTGCGCTGGACATTGGGGCGATCACGATTTTTCTGCACACGTTCACGGAGCGCGAGAAGATTTACAACCTGTGCGAGTCGCTGACCGGCGCGCGCTTTACGACAAGTTACACGCGCATCGGCGGGCTGGCGCGCGATCTTCCGCCGGGGTGGGTTGAGCAGTGCCGGCAGTTTTTGAAGGAAGTGGTTGTGAACTTCGACGAAACCGAGACGTTCCTGACCCGGAACCGCATTTTCGTCGATCGCACCCAGGGTGTGGGGAGGATTTCCCGCGAGGACGCGATCGATTATGGATTGACCGGTCCCAACTTGCGCGGCAGCGGCGTCGACTATGATTTGCGCAAGGCGCATCCTTACTTGGTTTACGACCAGCTCGAGTTCGAGGTTCCGGTCGGCACAACGGGGGATTGTTACGATCGTTACCTGGTGCGGATCGAGGAAATGCGCCAGAGCGTGCGCATTCTGCGCCAGTGCCTGGACAAGCTGCCGGGCGGGCCGGTGAACGTCGCAGACAAAAAGATCATCCTGCCCACGAAGGACAAGGTGCTCACGAAAATGGAGGAGCTGATCCATCATTTCATCAACGTGACCCAGGGGGTGAATGCGCCGCCCGGAGAGATTTATTTCAGCGCGGAAAATCCGAAGGGCGAGCTGGGCTTTTACATCCACAGCAAAGGAGGCGGGACGCCGCACCGGCTGAAGATCCGGGCGCCGTCCTTCGTGAACCTGAGCATTTTGCCGCGCCTGCTTCCCGGGCATATGATCAGCGACGTGTCTGCGATCCTGGGATCGTTCGACTTCGTGATGGGAGAATGCGACCGATGAGTTCCACCACCATTCCCATTCCGAGCGCGCTGCGCGCGCAGCGTGATTTTTCGGTGCCGCCTGCGATGGAAGCGGAGGTCGAGGAATTGATCACCCATTACCCGGTGAAGCGCAGCGCGTCGCTGATGATTTTGCATGCGATCCAGGAGCGTTTCGGCTGGATTTCGCAGGAAGCGGTGGAGTGGACGGCGGCCAGGCTCGGGTTGGAACCGATTCAGATTTACGAGCTCGTCACGTTTTATCCCATGTTCCGCCAACGGCCCATGGGGCGGTATCAGATCAAAGTATGCAGGACGCTGAGCTGTGCGCTGGGCGGCGCCGGCCGGCTTCACAGGCAATTTTGCGAGCGGCTGAAACTGGATCCCAGTGTCCATGGGCCCCAGACGACCCCTGACGGCAAGTTCACCGTGGAGTTTGTGGAATGCCTGGCAAGCTGCGGCACCGCGCCGGTGATGATGGTGAACGATGATTTTTACGAGGCTGTGGGAATGGCGAAAGCGGATGAAATCCTTGGAAAATGCAAGTAACCGCATGAAGCCCACGAACCACCCACTGCCGCCCCGCAAGAAGCGGTGGCTGCCCGACATGGATTTGAACCATGACAAACAGATCCAGAGTCTGCTGTGCTACCGTTACACCATCGGGCAAACCGGCGCTGATAGAAGGCTAAAGGGTTTAGCCTTTCAGTCAAGCCGCCATGGGAAGTGGACGAACCCTCACCCCGCCCTCTCCCATCCGATGGGAGAGGGAGAAGTGCGCAACGCGTTTGTTGCAACCACAAATCTCGAAACGATCCCGCGCGTCGGACTCGCCTCCCTCTCCCATCGGATGGGAGAGGGCCGGGGTGAGGGTTTGTTGAATTAACCAAGCATGCCCTCCGAACACCGCCTCATCCTGAAATACGCTGACCAGCCGGGTTACTCTCCGGATGTGGAGTGTTACTTGCGCCATGGAGGCTATGAGGTGCTCAGGAAAGCTCTCGCGATTGCCCCCAAAGACCTCCCGGACGGACGGAAGCTATCGGGCCCGGAACAGATTCGGGACGAAGTTAAATTCTCGGGCCTTCGAGGGCGCGGGGGGGCCGGGTTCAGCGCGGGCTTGAAGTGGTCCTTCGTGGATCGCAAGAGCGGCAAGCCGGTTTATTTGATCTGCAATGCCGACGAATCGGAGCCCGGCACGTTCAAGGACCGGCAGATTCTCTACAAAGACCCGCACCAGATGATCGAAGGCATGATCATTGCCTGCTACGCCAATGATGTGCATTTGGCGTATATTTATATCCGAGGCGAATTCGCCGAAGGCGCCAGGATTCTGAATCGGGCGTTGCAGGAGGCGCGCGCAAAAAATTTCCTGGGAAAAAATATTCTCGGGAGCGGTTATGATCTGGAGATCCACGTGCACCGGGGCGCGGGCGCTTACATTTGCGGTGAGGAAACCGGCTTGATCGAGTCGCTCGAAGGCAAACGCGGCTATCCGCGGATCAAGCCGCCCTACTTTCCAGCCGTGCTGGGCCTTTACATGTGCCCCACGATTGTCAACAACGTGGAAACGCTTTGCGCGGTCAAGCACGTCGTCGCCATGGGCGGAGCGGAGTTCGCGAAGCTGGGCACTCCCAACAATACCGGCACCCGCATTGTCAGCCTGAGCGGGCAGGTCCGAAGGCCCGGTTATTACGAGGTGGAAATGGGCAAAGTCACCCTGCGCGAGCTGATCGAGGATCCGGTATTTGGCGGAGGGCTGCGCGAAGGCAGAACGCTCAAAGCAGTGATCCCCGGCGGCTCCTCCGCCAAAGTCTTCAAGGCCGGCGAGAAATTTAAAATCAAACAAAAGGGTCCCGACGGCAAGGACGTGGAACGGCAAATCGATATGTTGGATTTGCCTTATGACTTTGATTCGCTGATCGCTGCCGGGTCCATGTCGGGGTCGGGAGCGATTATTGTTTTGGATGACACGGCTGACGTGGTGGAGGCTCTGTGCAACATCAGCGAATTCTACGCGCACGAGAGCTGCGGCCAGTGCACTCCTTGCAGGGAGGGCTCGCTCTGGATGGCCAAAGCGCTGCACCGGCTCGCGAACGGAGAGGGAAGGGCGATGGACGCCGATTACATTTTGCGGATCGCGGATAATATCCCCGGCGGCCGAACGATTTGCGCTTTCGGCGAGGCATGCGCCTGGCCGGTCCAGAGTTTCATCGGCAAGTTCCGCGACGAATTCGTCGCCCGGGGCGCCGCGGCCGAAGCGCGTCGCGCCAAAGCGCAGGCCGAGAGCCCGGAAATAAAGCTCCAGGAAACGCCGCATCCATCGGCGGCAATTTGAGACTGATCCCATGGCTGAAGCCACAACAACACAGAAAGCAGCGACGCCGGCCCCACCGGTCCAGATGCTCCGGGTGAAGGTCGATGGGTGCGAAGTTGAAATGCCCAGGACGTCGCCGGACCCGGTGTCGGGCAAGCCGATCCCGACGACCATGATCCAGGCCTGCGCGGCGGCAAAGATCGATGTGCCGCATTATTGTTATCATCCCAAGCTGCCGGTGGCGGGCAATTGCCGGATGTGCCTGGTGGAGTTCGGGACGCCCGCGCTGGGGCCGGACCGCAAGCCCGTGCTGAACCCGGACGGCACGCCAAAAATCATGAAGTCGGCGCGGCCGGCGATTGCGTGCGCGACGCCGATCTCCCCGGGAATGGAGATTTACACCAACACGCCCGCGGTGAAACAAATGCGCGAGGGCGTGCTGGAGTTCCTGCTTATTAATCATCCGCTCGACTGCCCGATCTGCGACCAGGCCGGTGAATGCAAGCTGCAGGAGTACTCGGTGGATTACGGCAAGTCCGAAAGCCGGTTTGCCGAGCAGAAGGTGCATAAGCCCAAGCACGTGGATTTGGGGCCGCGGATTGTGCTCGATGACGAGCGCTGCATTCTTTGCACGCGTTGCATCCGGTTTACCCGCGACATCGTTGGCGACGACGCCCTGGGGATTGTGAATCGAGGCAGCTACAGCACGCTCACGGCGTTTCCGGGCAAGCCTTTCGACAACAATTACACTCTGAACACCGTCGACATCTGCCCGGTCGGCGCCCTGACCTCGAAAGATTTTCGATTCAAGATGCGCGTCTGGTTTCTCAAGGAGACCAGGAGCGTGTGCTCCAGTTGTGCGACCGGCTGCAACATCATCATCGGATCCCGCGAAGATGTGGTTTACCGGTATGAACCGCGCCAGAACGATGCGGTTAACTCGGCGTGGATGTGCGATTACGGGCGGCTGAATTACAAGTGGATCAACTGCGCCGACCGGCTGAAGGAAATTCAGACGCCGCAATCCAAAGGCCAGGGCCGGGCCGTCTCGTGGCCTGCGGTGCTCAAGGAAATTTCCGACTTGCTGAAGGGCGCGGCTCAGGGCTCGGTGGCGATCGTGGCTTCAGCCCGGCAAAGCAACGAGGAGTTGTTCCTGTTGAAGAAACTGGCGGAGAAGCTGGGCGCGTTGACGGACAGCGTGCCGCGGCAAGGCGAAGCGGACAAGCTGTTGCTCAATGCCGATCGGAATCCCAACACGCTGGGGGCCCAACTGGCGGGTGTCTGCGGGCCCAA
>DASRKU010000173.1:0-4541 GCA_035648815.1 Verrucomicrobiia bacterium
TATTCACCCATGACAAACAGCGGACCATAAGAATAATAGCCTTGGGGCGAGATCCGCCAATGTGTGCCATTGGCAACGACCGCCCCGTTCGTGGGATTGTAAGCAAAAAACTGCTGCTGGCCGTCGGTGGTATACCCCCCCAGCGTGCCGCCGGTGGTGGATGGCAGGCCGGTGGCATTGGAAGAAATGTTCCCCCATGTCCCCGCAACACCCAGCCCAAGCCCCTGCAATACCTCCAGGCTCGACGTTTTGAACGGCTGGGCGAAGAGCCTTCCGGCAAACTCACGGTGATCCTCGAAATCAGCGTTGGAAGTGTTCCTCGCGTCTCCCACACCATTGAACACGCCCACCGCGTAGCTCAGGGTCCCTTCATCAATATCTCCCCACAATTGAAAACCGATGTCGCGGTTCGGGACCAGGTCCGTCGGAAGGCCGCGTTCATTGAACAATGTGTTCCGATCTGATTGGAGCTGCTCCAGGCCGACGGGAACTTTGAACTTTCCAGCCCGAAGCTGCAGCCAGGGCTTGTAGCGGTAATTCATATAGGCGTCAAAGATCTGAACCGACGTCCCGCCAAAATCGGGGACAAACAGAAAATCGAAGTCGCGATAAACCGTTCCCTCGAAAATGGGCCGCGCGCGGCGCAGCAAAAAAGAATCGTTGCCCTGTATCCCGTGGTCGCCGAAAAACGTGCGGTTGTCCACCTGGAGGACGCCATGGAGTGAGAATACAAAGTTTGTGTCCGCCGAGGCCGCGCTGAGACCCGAAGGCCCGACAACAATGCGAGGGGTTTCCTTTGCTTTCGTCGCCGTGGAGTCGGTATCCAATTCGCGCTCACGTTCGAGGACGCGCATTTTCTGATCCAGTGCCTGGATTTCGCTTTTCAGGGAGTTAATTTGGTCCGAAGTATCGTCTGCCTGGACGTAATGGGCTCCAGCCAGACTCGCGACCACTGCCCACACCATCAATCTGCCTCTCTTGTTGTTCATGGTTTCTTTTAAGGTTTATGCTTCTTTCCAGACCACCTGCTCAAGCATGGGCGCCGGACTCTAATATTGAGCCGCAGGCTGGCACAATGGGTTTGTTCCACCACGCCCGACGCTCACCCCAACTGCACAGCCCCATACACGACACCCTCCTTCCATCCCTATGCCGCCGCCACACTACATGGATTCTCTACCATGTCAATAGAGATTTACATGTTTTTTCATAAATTCGCTGGTTATGCCTGATAAGCTGTAAATTATAAACTTGAGTCAGTGGCTGTACATTGTAAGCTAGGGCATGAAATTGTCTCTCCGAGGCGAGTATGCGTTGCGGGCGCTTCTGGTTCTGGGACTCAATTACGATCAGCCCGTCGTCCGCATCCAAACCATTTCCCAACAGCAAAATATCCCCAAGCGGTTCCTGGAACAGATTCTCAACGACCTGAAGTCCGCTGGCGTTGTTCAAAGCAAACGGGGCGCGACCGGCGGCTATCGCCTGGCACGCCGGCCCGAGGAAATCACCCTGGCCACCGCAGTCCGGCACCTCGAAGGCGCCCTCGCTCCCGTCAGTTGCGTCAGCCAATACTTTTACGAGAAATGCTCCTGCCCCGACGAATCACGCTGCGCCATTCGGAATGTCATGAAGGAAGTCCGGGAAGCCACGGCCAGGATTATGGAGCGTGTCACGGTGGCCGATTTATGTGAGCGTTCCCGCCGGTTGCAGCTCGAGCCGCACAATCCCTTCGACTTCTCAATCTGAGCGGTGTATCTCGTGGCTGGAACAACCACCTGAAATCGACGCTTTCGTGAACGCAGCCCGCCCAGTCCAAAACCTCGCCCTCATCGGATTCATGGGCACCGGAAAATCTTCGATCGGGCAGTTGGTTGCCGCTCACCTCCATTTCAGCTTCCTGGACACCGACCACCTGATCGAATCCCAAACGGGAAAAAAGATCAGCCGTATTTTTGAAGAGGAAGGCGAAGCGGCCTTCCGGGAATGGGAATGTCGCATCGTGAAAACTTTGGAACAGTGCACCAAAACCGTCATCGCCACCGGCGGCGGAGTGCCCACCCAGGAGGCGAATTTAACCAGCCTCCAATCCCACGCCCTGGTGGTGTGCCTGTGGGCCTCGTCCGAAAAGATCTGGGAACGCGTCAAAGACCAGGCTCACAGGCCTCTGCTCAAGGATCCCGACCCTCTAGGCAAAATCCGGCAGCTTCTCCAGGTCCGTGAACCCTTTTATCGCCGCGCCGACGTTCTGATCAACACCGAGATGCGCTCGGCCAAGGACGTCGCCCAGCAGGTCATCCATCAATTCCTGGCTGCCAGGTCCGGCGCATAGAGCGTATGAAGAGCGCTGTGCGCGATCGGGCCATCCAATTGGGCTTTGAGGATTGCCGCATCACAACAGCGCGCCCGCCCGATTTCATCGGCCAATTCGCCACGTGGCTCGCGGACCAACGGCATGGCGAGATGACGTACCTGGAACGAAGCGCCCAGAAACGGGCCGACCCTCAACTCGTGCTGCCAGGCGCAAGAAGCATCATCACCCTCGCAGCAAGTTATCCCGCCGGCAGCGAAACACCCGACGTCGATGTTCGCCAGGATTCTCCCAATGCTCCACGGGGCGTCATCGCCCGGTATGCCAGGTTCCACGATTATCATGTCGTGCTCGGCGAACGCGCGAAGGAGCTCGCAACGTTTGTTACGGGGCTTGGAGCCGGAGATGCGAAGTCATTGTGGTATGTGGATACGGGCCCGTTGTTGGAGCGCGACCTGGCGCAACGGGCGGGTTTGGGTTTCGTCGGCAAACACACCAACCTCATCAGCCGGACTCTCGGGAACTGGTTTTTCCTGGCGGAAATCATCACAACCGTGGAGCTGGACCCGGATGAGCCGGAAAAAAATCATTGCGGCTCCTGCGCGCGCTGCCTGGCTGCCTGCCCGACGGGCGCCATCACCGCCCCGTTCCAGCTCGATGCGCGCCGATGCATTTCCTACCTCACCATCGAACTGAAAGGTCCAATCCCGATCGAGTTGCGTCCCTTGATTGGAAATCGAATTTACGGATGCGACGATTGCCTGGCTGCTTGTCCGTGGAACCGTTTTGCGCGGGACGGCAGGCTGATGAAAGAGCATCCGCGCGCGGACCTGGCCGCTCCGGATTTGCTGGAACTGCTGAAGCTGGATGAAGCGGGTTTCAAGCGGTTATTTGCCGGAACACCCATCCTGAGAGCAAAGCGCCGGGGGCTTCTGCGGAATGTCTGCGTGGCCCTTGGCAATGAGGGGGATGAGTCCGTCCTTCCCGCATTGCGTGCGGCCGCCGCGGATCCTGACAGCCTTATCGCCGAACACGCCCGCTGGGCTATTGGGCAAATCCAAAATCGCGAAGAGAGATCCGGCTAGCCAAAAATAAGGTCAAGAATGGGTAAAGGTCGGATGAGGTCGATCATGCGATTATCCACGAGCGACGTGGTCAGGGCCTGAATCACCTGGAGCGCCAATCCTGTCGCTGCCAGGACAATCAGTCCTGCCGATGCCTGTCTGCTTCCCAGCACCCAGCGGCCATCCTGGAGCGTTCTCACCACTTCGGCGGTTGTGATGGCGAACAGAACAAGCGCGGCCGGGGCAGTCAGGATGACGTAACGCAAAAGCTTCGAATATCCCATCGTGGCAAGCGTCACGTGGAAGACCACCACGACGGCGATCCAGAATAGAAGCGCGAGACCGCGTTTTCGCAGCTCCCGTTTTCCCCATTGAAGCCCCAGCAGAACCACGGATGGAACGAGCGTCCAAAGCACCTGCGGCAGAAGCTGGATGTAAATCCAGGGCGATCGCACGACAGTGAGATAATGGACGTAAGGATTGTCGCGGACCAACTGGGCCGCGGGTTTGCCGGCCCATGTCGGAAAGGGGGTTCCGAACACATGCCACTGCCAGATTTCCCAGGGAAGGTGGAGCAGGCCCGCCAGGAGGATCCAAAGCAGCCCGCGCGTGAACAGGAACCGGCGCTGACCGGATTCGGTGATCGCCCACGCCAGCGCCAATGCGCCTGGAGCCGCCAGGAAGGCCGTCAGCTTGATCCATGAAGCGTAGCCCAGAAGCAGCGCCGCCGCCGTCACAATCTTTGTATTCTGCCGTCGAACTCCAAACAAAAAAAGCGCCGCCGCCGCAGTGGAAAACGCGAGCAATGGGCCATCCAGCCAAAGCCGACCTGTTACCTGGCTCATGAGCGGACAAAACGCCGCCAGAATCGCCAGCAGCAGAATGGAAGTTTGAGTTCGCCCACCATAACCTGGTAATGGCGCGCTGCACCCGTCCGGCTGCGCGCAGCGCAGCCCCACCGGCCTGGAAGCCTGGAAGCCCAGAAACACAACGGCCCAGAAATAGAGTGCGAAACTCAGCACTTCGGCCATTGCGTATCCCGAATCCCCGGCGATGCGGCTGGTCAGCCAGAATAAAGCAATTCCTCCGGGCGGATGAAAAAACAGCGGCCGGTCATATTGTTCCCTGGCCACCCATGGCTCGGACAGGATGGGATGGCCCTGTAGGGT
>DASRKU010000174.1:0-7927 GCA_035648815.1 Verrucomicrobiia bacterium
AACCTGAGAGGCGGCTTCAATGCGCAACGCTTCACTACCTTTAGATCGGCAAGCATCGTCTACAAGAGCGTTGTCTTTGGCCAGCAAAGCGGCACCGTGGTTTTTGCCGGGCAGGTGGGAGGAAACGGCTTTGCTGTCCCACAGTCCAATGGAGCGCCATGGAATGATCCTCTGGCCTCTGTCGCGAATGTCCGTATCGGGACGGCCACTAACAATAAAAAAACCCCGTCCGCTGGCTACGACCACCAGTACATCGGGTTCCTGTTCGCCGACACGACCCGCGGAGGGGCGAATGATTATGGCTGGGTGGAAATCGGCCTGGCAATCGACACTCTCAGCGCTTCGTTCGGTCCGGACGTGACTATTTACCAGTGGGCCTTCGACAACACAGGCGCCAAAATTGTCATGGGCGCTGGAGTTCCCGAGCCAGCTCCAATGAGCATCGTTGCATTTGCAGCCATGGCGCTGGGTGCAAAAGGCATGCGCTCCTGGCGTCGCCGGAACCAGTCCTCCGACCCCAAGTAACGTCTCGTCGGAGTCAATTCAATTGGCCACACGCGAGGCCGAGAAGCCACAGCGTGGCACACCCGCAATCGAACCGTAAATCCGCCGGTTATATTCGAGAGCAGCCCTCACCCCTTCCCTCTCCCATCGGATGGGAGAGGGTGCCCGAAGGGCGGGTGAGGGTTCGGGAATGAGTGTAGGAGGGGTGCGAAGCTGAAAAGCACACTCCTCCATCAGTTGAACCTTTGTTAGCTTCGTTACCTTCTGTGAACGCCTTTCTGAAAAAAGTCCTCCAAACAGCTTTTTGTACACCAAGCAAACGAAGGGCACGCGCGCAGCTTCCGTCTATTGCATTCCCAATCCGCGCCCTGCTAGACTGCGTGGAATGAATTCAGACCCGAAGGGCTTTGCAATCGATCCAACATCAGCCCTTCGCGTACGGTTCTCCTCTTTGTATGCCTAAACCCCGTGTGTTGCTGATAGGCTGGGATGCGGCCGATTGGAAAGTGATTCGTCCCTTGCTGCAGGCGGGGGAAATGCCCAATCTCGCGCGGCTCATCTCTGCCGGTGTTCACGGCAACATTGCCACCGTTAACCCGGTGCTCAGCCCGATGTTGTGGACATCGATAGCCACCGGAAAACGCGCCTTCAAACATGGCATCCACGGGTTTGCCGAACCACTCCCGGACGGATCCGATGTCAGGCCAATCACCCTTCTCTCGCGCAAAACCAAGGCTGTTTGGAACATCCTGAATCAGACCGGCCACCGATCCATCGTGGTCGGCTGGTGGCCCTCTCATCCCGCCGAGCCGATCAACGGCGCCATGGTATCCAATTTTTTCCAGCACCCATCCTGGCCGGCCGGGACTCCAAGCCGCTTGCCGGCCGGAACCGTTCACCCGCCGGAACTGGAAAAGTGCCTGGGCGATCTCCGAGTCAATCCGATGGAACTGGCGGGTGAATTCATCCGGCCCTTCATTCCCGAATACCAAAAAGTGGACCAGGCCGCGGACAAACGCCTTCACACCCTCGGCAAAATCATCGCCGAGACGATGTCCATCCACGGCGCTGCAACCGAGTTACTGGAGAACCAGAGCTGGGACTTCGCCGCGATTTACTACAGCGGCATCGATCATTTCTGCCACGGGTTCATGCGTTACCATCCGCCCCGCCTGCCCTGGGTGAGCGAGAAGGATTTTGCGCTCTACAAGGACGTCGTCGCCAATGCATACCGCTATCACGACGCGATGCTGGGCACGCTGCTGCGATTGGCGGATGAAAACACCACGGTGATTCTGATGAGCGACCACGGGTTTCATCCTGATCATCTTCGAACCGCGTATATCCCGGCTGAACCCGCAGGGCCGGCGGTTGAGCATCGTGCTTTCGGGATCCTCTGTTTGAAAGGACCCGGGGTGCAATCGGGCCGGGAGATTTACGGCGCGGGCATTCTGGATATTTGTCCGACCGTGCTGGCGTTGTTCGGACTTTCTCCGGGAAAGGACATGGACGGAAAAGTTTTGTTGAATGCCTTCAAAGATCCTGCGCCGGTGGAGCCGATCGAAACCTGGGACGCAGTGCCGGGGGATGCGGGCGTGCACCCGCCTGAGGCGCGGCTGGATTCGGCGGCGTCAGCCGAAGCGTACAAGCAGCTTGTGGAGTTGGGTTATGTGGCGCCGCCCGGTGCGGATGCGCAAGAGGCCGTGGATGAAACGTTGCGGGAATTGAAATACAACCTGGCGCGGTCGTACCGGGACGGCCAGTGCTGCGGGGAAGCAATCACCCTTGCGGAAGAACTTTGGACGCGCTGGCCAAAAGAGCATCGCTTTGGATTGTTCCTCATCGATTGCCTTGCACCGATCGGCCAGCTGGCCCGGCGGCGCGCTGCCATTGAAGAGCTGGAACGACGCATCGACCGATACCAGGCGGAAGCACAGGCGGAATTTGCCCGGCGCGAACGCGAGCAAAAGCCCGACAAGAGCCCGGGCGAGGGGCCGGCATCCCCCGAACAGAGACGCAGACTATTTGAAGATCATCAGCTCAGGGAACTCGCCCACGGCCGCCCCCTGGTGCTGGAATGGTTAAAGGCCAGCCAGGCGATGATGGAGGACAAGCCGGCGGAGGCGCGGAAGCATCTGCAAAAGCTCTCAAACGAAAATGGGTCGATTCGCCATATGAACCAGCGCGTCGCCGCCGCTTTAATGGACCTGGGAGACCGGGAAGCAGCGGAACAGTTGATCCACGAGGCGCTCGAACTGGAGCCTGAAAATTCCCTGGCCAAAGCGCAATTGGCGGCGATCCACCTCGAGGCCGGAAGATGCGACGAAGCCGTGGAGGCCGCGGCGGAGTCCCTGAGCCTGGAGTACTTTCAGCCGGGAGTTCATGCGCTGCTGGGTCACGCCCTCATGAAGCAAGGACAACACGCCGCCGCCGAAAAGGAACTGCTCGTTGCCGTCGCGCAAAATCCGCGCAATCTCACCGCGCACGAATTGCTGGGCCGGCTGTTCCGCGATCACCTGAACCGGCCGGCCGAAGCCTACGCCCATGAAGGCAGGGCCATGTCGCTTCGCCATGAGCTGGCGGCGCAAAAGCGCGATGGGAATGCCGCCAATAACGCTCCAGCCCGCGACCGCAAGATTCAACCGCCGGTTCCGGAACCGCTCCCGGAAGAAACCAGCATCCCCGAGCCTTTCGAAAGCAACGTCGATCGCCGCGATGTTGTCACCGTCGTGTCCGGTCTTCCGCGCAGCGGCACGTCCATGATGATGCAATTGCTCCAGGGCGCCGGCAGGGAAATTCTTTCCGATGGCAAACGGTCTGCCGATGAGGACAATCCGCTGGGCTACTTTGAATTTGCAAAAGCAATGGAACTCGCCAGGGACAAGTCATGGCTGCCGCAAGCGCGGGGCAAGGTGGTCAAAATAGTGGCGCAGTTGCTCCCGCTCCTGCCCCGCGGCGAACATTACCAGGTCGTCTTCATGCAGCGAAATCTCCCGGAAGTCATCGCTTCCCAGAAAACCATGCTGGCCCGGCAACATCGGCGCGGCGCGGACCTGGAGGACCCCGAGTTGGTGAAAACCTACGAGGCGCACATTGCACGCGTCCGGCATCAGCTGGCGAACAGGCCGGAAATCCGCGTTCTGCACGTGGATTATGAAAGACTGCTTTCAGATCCCGAAAAAGGTATCGAGCGCCTCGCGGCTTTTCTGGGACAGCCGTTTGACAAGGAAGCAGCCGCGCAAAAGATCCGCCCCGAGTTGCGCCATCAAGCTTCGACGAGATGACAGGCCCTCACCCTGTTCCTCGGCGGAGGTGAGAGGGGCGAAGGAAGAGGTGAGAGGCGCAAACCCTCACCCGCCCTCCGGGCACCCTCTCCCATCGGATGGGAGAGGGACGGGGTGAGGGTCCGGGACAGGGCCGATCGAAAGCCTTACTCGGCGGGATTGGGTTGAGTCTGGCGTTTTGGGTCCAGCAAAAGGTCGAGCTGCTCGCGGTTCAAGCCGGACATTTCCAGCGCGATTTGACGCACGGTCTGATTTGATTCAGACGCCCTTTTGGCTATCTGCGCGGCCTTGTCGTAGCCGATCACCGGCGCCAGCGCGGTCGCCAATGCCAAACTGTTCTCAATGTTGCTTTCGCATTTTGCGGCGTTGGCCTCCAGGCCGGCCACACAGCGCCGGGCAAAAACGCGGCTCGCCGACCCCAATAACTGAATCGATTCCAGAAGATTGTAGCCCGCCACCGGCAGCATGGTGTTCAGCTCGAAAAAGCCGAACGTGCCGGAAAACGCGACCACCCCGTCGTTCCCAATCACCTGGGCCCCGACCTGGATCACCATCTCGCACATCACGGGGTTCACCTTGCCAGGCATGATGGAGGAACCCGGCTGGGTTGGCGGCAGGTTGATTTCCCCCAACCCGCACCGCGGGCCCGATCCGAGCCAGCGGATATCGTTCGCAATCTTGATCAGGCTCACGGCTGTCGTCTTCATCGCCCCGCTGGCCGCGACCAGGGTATCGATGGCGCCCTGCGCAGAGAAATGGTTCGCGGCTTCGCGAAGCTTCAATCCGCTCGCCTCGGCGATGCTTTCGATCGTTCGCCGCGCGAAATCCACATGTGTATTGATCCCGGTTCCGACCGCGGTGCCGCCCAGCGCGAGCTCGCCCAGGGAAGGCTCGAGTTCGCCCAGGCGCCCGATATCCTGCTCGACCTGGCGCGCATAACCGCTGAACTCCTGCCCGAGCCGGATCGGCGTGGCATCCTGCAAATGAGTCCTTCCGATTTTCAGGATGTCCTGAAACTCCAGCGCCTTGGCGGTCAAAGCCCGGTGAAGCTCCTGCAATGCCGGGAGCAATTCCCCGGTGACACCTTCCAGCGCCGCAATGTGGATTGCGGTTGGAATGACGTCGTTGCTGGATTGGCCCAGGTTGACGTGATCATTGGGATGCACGGAACGGTCGCCGCGCTCGCCCCCCAGGATTTCGGAAGCGCGATTGGCGATCACCTCGTTGGCGTTCATGTTGGTGGACGTGCCCGAACCGGTTTGAAAAACATCCACGACGAATTGATCGTCCCACCTGCCCTCGACCACCTCCGCCGCCGCTTCGCCGATGGCTTTTGCGATGCCGGGCGGGAGCAGGCCCAGGGACGCGCTGGCTCTGGCAGCGTGCTGTTTGATCAATCCAAGCGCCTTGATGAATCCGCGGGAAAACCGGCGGTTGCTGATCGGGAAATTCTCGACGGCTCGCGCGGTTTGGGCCCCGTAATAACCATCGGCCGGAACCTGCATTTCTCCCATGGAATCGGTTTCGATACGAACGGCTGTTTTCATGGCCTTAACCTAGCGCAGGCCCCCGCCGGGGGAAACTCTGCAAAAGAAACCCGACCCTCGCCCCGGCCCTCTCCCGTCCGACGGGAGAGGGAGGAGAATGGGGGCGGCCTCGAGGGGAGCAAACACTGACGGATTTGTCTAACGCATCAGCAAATGCTTCTCCCTCTCCCATCGGATGGGAGAGGGATGGGGTGAGGGCTTTTGTTCAGTTGGGCGTTGGTTGTTGGATGTTGGTTGTTGGATGTTCAGTGCTTTATTGGGGACGAGCCGTCCCCACCCCTCCATGGCGCTTGATGATCCGACTTGAACTCCAGGCCATGCCTCCTTAGCCTTTTGCACCATGAACGCGCTGCCCGATTCCCTGCTGGAGCTGATCCGGCGCACCTCGGCGGAAATTCCCGACGACGTTCACCAGGCAATCCTGGCGGCGCTGGAGCGTGAAAAAAAGGGCACCATTGCGGAAAGCGCGATGAAAATCATCGATCAGAATATTGCGCTCGCCAGGACAAAGTCCCAGCCCATCTGCCAGGACACGGGGAGCATTCTCTTTTATGTCGATGGGCCCGTGACATTGGATCAGCATGCTTTCGAAGGGGTGGCGCGCGAGGCGGTGACGCGGGCGACGCGGAGCGGTTTTCTGCGGCAGAATTCAGTGGATTCTCTGACCGGCAGGAATGACGGCACCAATGTCGGACCGGGCTCGCCCAACATTCATTTTCATCAGCATCCATCCGCGGACGTCAGCGTCCGGCTGGTGCTCAAGGGCGGTGGTTGCGAGAATGTGGGCGCTCAATACGCGCTTCCCGACGAAAGCCTGAAGGCCAATCGCGATCTCGACGGCTGCCGCAAAGCGATTTTGGACGCGGTGCTCCAGGCGCAGGGCAAAGGCTGCGGGCCCGGAATCCTGGGCGTGTGCATTGGAGGCGATCGCGCGAGCAGCTACGAACATTCCAAACAACAATTCCTGAGACGGCTTGACGACCAGAACCCAAACGGCGAGTTGGACAAATTGGAGCGCGATATTGTCGAGACCTCGAACAAGCTGGGCATAGGACCGATGGGGTTCGGGGGCAAGACAACGCTTCTGGGCGCAAAAATCGGCGTGTTGAACCGGCTCCCGGCTTCCTACTTCGTCAGCATTAGTTACATGTGTTGGGCGTACCGGCGCCAGGGCGTCCTGCTGGACCCGGGCGGAAACATCAAACAATGGCTGTACTGAAAGCCTATGACTTCGCTGACCACACCGATTTCTGAATCCACCATTCGCTCGTTGAAAGTGGGGGACGAGGTGACGATTTCAGGCACATTGTTCACCGGCCGGGATGCGGTGCACAAGTACTTGCATGAAGGCGGACGGCTCCCTCCGGGAGTCGATCTGAAAGGCGGCATTTTGTATCACTGCGGTCCGGTCGTCATTAAGGACGAACAGGGAAACTGGAAGTGCGTCGCCGCGGGGCCGACCACTTCCATTCGCGAAGAGCCTTACCAGGGGCAGATCATCCGGGATTTTGGCTTGCGCGGGGTCATCGGCAAAGGCGGCATGGGGGCCAGGACCCTGGAGGCGTGCAGGGAATTTGGCTGTGTGTACCTCCACGCGGTCGGAGGCGCCGCGCAGGTGCTGGCCGATCGCATCCGGCGCGTGCGGAATGTGTACCTGATGGAACAATTCGGAGCGCCGGAAGCCATTTGGGAATTTGAGGTCGCGGAGTTCCCGGCCGTCGTCACCATGGATTCGCAGGGAAACTCGATTCACCGTGACATCCTGGCATCCAGCCGCGCCGAACTGCAAAAGTATTTGTAGCTGCGATTGTCCGGTCTTCGTAGCAGACGACGTGAGGAGTCTCTGACTTAATGAGCCGCCTGCACTACCAGGAGAGGGTTTGAGTCTCGTCACCTCGACCGCTACAAAGGAATTGCGCCGCTGAACGCGGCGCCAACGGCGCAGCCTCACATCGGGGCGTCAATCAAATCGATCCTGTGCTGATGCCGGCCGCCCTCAAACGCCGTCTCCAGCCATACCTGGACTGCGCCCAACGCGATCTGCAAATCCACCATGCGCTGGCCGATCGAAATGATGTTCGCATCATTGTGCTGGCGCCCAAGCCGGGCAGATTCCAGGTTCCAACAAACCGCGCAACGGATGCCGCGGACGCGATTGGCGACCATCGCCTCCCCGTTCCCCGAGCCGCCCAGCGCGATCCCCCGTTCAAACTCGCCTCGCGCGACGGCTTCGGCCACCGGCCGAATGAACAAGGGATAATCCACCGGTTCTTCCGAGTTGGTTCCGAAGTCCCTGACGTCGTGTCCCCTGCCCTGCAAAAAAGCGATGATCTCCTGTTTGTATCTAAATCCTGCGTGATCTGAGCCAATGGCGATTTTCATGGATCAACCGAAGCATGGCATAACGCAAATGCGTTTGCGAGCGCGTTTAGGAAGGGCGGACAACACCGAGTGTGATTAAAAGCGGGTGAAGAGTGAAGGCACTCGCTCTTAGAGGAGCGCGGCTGTGTTTGGAGGAGCGCAGCGACGAGAAACCAGCCGCAGCAGGCTCGATCCACGCAGTGCGCTCAGGCGTTCCAACGTGCTGCGGCT
>DASRKU010000175.1:0-17252 GCA_035648815.1 Verrucomicrobiia bacterium
TCAGTGAATCAGTGAGTCAATGAATGAGAGAGGGTTGTCAGTGTTTCATTCTCTGACTCACTGACTCATTGACTCGCTGACTCAATAAGGGAAGGTAGGGCTGCGCTGCGCGCAGCCGGACGCACGCAGTGCGCCCCTACCTTCCCCATCCGTGTCCATCTGTGGTTAGATCACTTGGGGCTGCGCGGTTGATTTTCGGGGATTATCTGATATTTCATAGCCCGTGACCGAACCCAGCCTGTTGCTGCTAATTCCTGCCTACAATGAGGAGGACAGGATTGAGCCGGTGCTGCTCGGGTACGGCAGTTACTTCCAGGAACATTACCGCGGCGCTTTCCAGGTTGTGGTTGTGTTGAATGGCTGCCATGACAACACACTGCAGGTTGTCCGGCGGGTCGCCGCCCAATATCCCTTCATCGGCCACCTGGAATTCAAGGAGCCGATCGGCAAAGGCGGCGCCTTGATTGAAGGCCTCAAACTCTCCTACAAAGCGGACCAAATCGGGTACGTGGACGCCGACGGCGCCACCTCTCCAAAGGCATTCCACGACCTGGCGCGGCAGCTCCAACTGCGCAAAGATGTGGACTGTGTCATTGGGTCGCGTTGGATGCACGGCGCCGTGCTGCACCAGGAGCAAACGCGCAAGCGGCAGTTCGCCAGCCGCGCCTTTCATTTCATCATCCAAACCATGTTCTGGATGAATATCCGAGACACCCAGTGCGGCGCCAAAGTCCTCCGCCGCCCCGCAGTCGAAAAAATTCATGAGTCCCTCCGGATCGCGGACATGGCATTCGACATCAATTTGCTCTATTCGCTTAAACGAGCCGGTTTTCGGATTCTGGAAGTGCCGACGGAGTGGACCGACAAGGTCGGGTCGAAGGTGACGCTTGGGAAGACGTCGCTGGTGATGTTCCTTTCCGCGGTTCGGCTTCGGCTGGTTTACACGCCCTTTTATAAGTGGCTTCGGCCTTTGCGGCCGCTGGAAACATGGATATATCGAACGTTGAACCAGCCCCAACCACTGCAGGGCTCTGGTGAGCCGAAAAAAAAGTGAGCCGTCGGACTACCCACGCCCGGCGGGCACGGCTGCTCCCTCGGCTTTCTGCCGCTGATTATCTCCAAAAGCCGCCCACGCCGCCGCGGCCAACAACAGCACGTTGAAAACACCGAGTGTCTGGAGCACGGTCTCCAGCCGATGCGAAAAGTGGTTCAGCACATAGGGCAGCGTAAACCCATATGCCAATGCCAAAATCACGATCACCGGCACCACGCGAAAACGCGCTCGCGCCATCAAATCGTTGATCAACACGTTCGCGAGGGCCAGGGGAACCATTGACCCGACATACCAGGGGATCAAGGCAATCGTACGCACCACGTAATCCGATGGGAACACCAGCCGAATCACCCAGGGTCCCAGCAGGCATAATCCCAACCCACAGCACAGTGACAATACCGCGGTGCCTGCAAGTACCACCCCCATTAAACTGCTCTTTTCCGAGCGCACCGTGCTGTGAACGATCTTCGGAAACATGACGGTGGCCAGCGGCAGCACCATCCACAGCAGCCCCCGGGATAATGTGCCCGCCGCCACATAAGGCGCCATTTCATTGCCCGTGAAAAACGCCTTCGCATACATCGTGTCCGAGGTGAACATGAATTGGCATACCCCAAATCCAAAAGTCAACGGCATCACCTGCCGAAACAGACCCCTGCCGTCAAACGGCAGACTCGGCATCCACAACAAATCACGAATCTGCCAAAGCGCGATTCCCAGGCCAACAAAGGATCCCACCAGCGCCCCGGTCATCATCCCGGTCGCTCCGCTGCTCAGCCCGATCACCAGCAGCACCGCCACACCCAACCGGCACGCGCTGCCCAAAATCATCGACCAGCCCAAAGAAAAGAAATCCTGGCGTCCTTGCAGCACCCCGGCGAAAATCGGCGTCCACAAGGACAGCAAAACGGTCAGCAATGTCACCCAGAGCGCAATCGGATCCGTGAGTTCCCATCGATGCACGATCCGCCCCTGAAATAAAAGGATGAGAGCTGCCGCTGCGATCCACAGGATTAGCGTCCATAGCCAGCCCTGCCGTATCATGCCCGCCAGTTGGCGCTCGTGACCCCTGGCCATGCCCCCGGCCGTCTGCTGAGCAAACATCATCTGCAATGGTATGGTCGGCAAACATGCCGCCACCATCAGCAGCGTCCCATAGATACTGTATTGCGTTTCCGGGATTCGCTTGGACAGGAAATGCACTCCCAATGTCATTGCGCCTCCCGCAATGTTCGCCACCATGAGCCAGCCACTTTGCCTGAAAAATGCCGCGTGCTGTTTTGTGGGAACAGGGGGCGGGCGTTCTTGGGTGTTGGCGCTCATTGGGTGTTTGACCCGCTAAAGGCTTTCGAGTTCAAGGCAGGTCTCGCAGGAATTTAGTGAGCATTCGCGTGCCCCGCTCCAGCGAGGCCAGCGATATCCATTCGTCCGATGTGTGCGCCTGGGCAATGTCGCCCGGACCGAAGACGACACTGGGAATGCCGGCGTGCGACAGCACTGCGGCATCACAAAAAAAGTGCACACCCGACGGCTTGGACTGACCCGCCGAATTCAGGAAGCGGCGCACCCACGGGTGCTCAGGATCCGTCTCCATCGGCAAACACGGCGCCAGTTTTTCATTCGAAAAACCCGCCTTCAACTTTCGCCGGGATAGAAAATCGATAATCTCCCGCCGCACCGCCGCCTCTGTCTCGCCGGGCACGGTCCGGCGATCGATCGTAATGTCGCAGGCATCCGGAACAATATTGGGCTGCGTGCCGCCGTGGATGGTTCCGACGCTGATGGTGGGGCATCCCAGGACCGGATGGCGCCGCCGGCGCAAATGCTTCGCATACTCCGTTTCGAGCGCATCGACGATGCGGGCCATGGCGTGGATGGCGTTGCGGCCGAGTTCAGGCCGCGCGCCATGAGCGGACTTGCCCTGGGTGTGCAGACGAAGCCAGAGGCTGCCTTTGTGGGCCGTCACCACCTTCAGACGCGTGGGTTCGCCGACGATTGCCAGGGCCGCCTTGAGTCCCCCGCGCGCCAGGGCTCGCGAGCCGGCCTGCGCATTTTCCTCGTCGACCACTCCTGCGAAAGTGATCTCCGTTTCGCGCGGCCGATGCCTGGCCCTGGCAAGTTCAAGAACGGCGTGGAGCATGGCCGCGACCGAAGCTTTGGTGTCGCAGGCCCCGCGGCCATAAAGCCGGCCGTTTCGACGGTGTGGAATGAATTGCCCGTCATTGACGGCAGCGACCGTATCCAGGTGAGGCACCAGCCATATGCGGTGACGAACCCTGCCGGCAGGCGAGAGGCGGGCAAGCAGGTTGCGCCGGCCCGGAAAGACATTTTGGAATTCCACGTCAAGCCCACCCCGCGCGGCGGTGGCCCCCAGAAAATCCGCGACGGAATGTTCCCCCGCAACCGCTGCATGCGTTCCGGAGAAGGCTGGATTGACGCTGGGCAGCGCAATCAATTGCCTTAGTAAATGTTCGGTGTATTTGCTGTCCATGGGCCGAAACGCAGGCCGGAGTCTAGGAGATGGCCTGACGCTTGTCGAGCGAACCGTAACGGAGGTGCGAGAGAAGACGCGCCTGCACATGGAGTGCGTGCGCTTCAGCGCCGCTCTGGGTTTAACGCCCCAGGCGCAGGAAGCCGTTTCTAGCGATCCCAATCCAGAGCGCCGGTAAACCGGACGCACTCCATGCGCTGCCGCGTTCGCCTTCTGCCAGGGCGTTTGACACATGCGCTAGAAGTGGAATCCGCGCCAGCGCCTAACCGCTGCCGGGGTAATGGGCTTGCGCCTGTCTGGTATGGGACTATGTTTTTACAGGGCCTGTCCTGGCCATGCGAACGGACGGACGGGCCGAAAAAGGCGCCTATGAAAAAGACAATGGTAGCAAAAGAGCAACAGCCGAAACCGTTCACACCGGGTCTGACAAAGGCAGAGGTGCGCGAACACGCCTATAAAATGTTTCGCGACAAGCTGCCGGGTCACATCTTAACGCTCGACGATTGGGTCACGGCTGAACGAGACCTGGTGAAGATGAGGGAGGAAGCCGGAGAGTCGGCCTGAGCGCTGCGGCCGGTCAGGAGCAAAGCCGCGAGCAAGCAATCGAGACCGGTGCTCCGTTAGCTTCCTTTTAGTGTTGCGATTCCATAGTCGCGATTCATTTTCGCAATGAATCGCAGGCTGATCTCTTTGGGGCAGACGGCTTCGCAAGAACCGGTGACCGTGCAATTCCCGAATCCTTCAGAATCCATTTGCCGGACCATGTTGAGCACGCGCAGGTCTTTTTCCGGGTGACCCTGCGGCAATAGATTCAGATGAGAAACTTTGGCGGCGACGAAGAGCATGGCGGATGCGTTTTTGCAAACCGCGACGCAGGCGCCGCAACCGATGCATGCCGCGGCATCCATCGCCGTATCTGAGGAAACTTTCGAGACAGGGATCGCATTGCCGTCCGGGGTTCCCCCGGTGTTCACCGAGACAAAACCACCCGCCTGGATAATGCGGTCGAACGCGCTGCGATTGACGACCAGGTCCTTCACCAGGGGAAAAGCCTTTGCGCGCCATGGCTCGATCGTGATCGTCTCCCCGTCCTGGAAACGACGCATATGCAACTGGCATGTCGCTGTCCCGCGCTGGCCCCCGTGCGGTATTCCATTAATCACCAGCGAGCACATCCCGCAAATGCCTTCCCGGCAATCCGAATCAAACGCAATCGGCTCCTGCCCGCGCTCGATCAAACCTTCATTGACAACATCCAGCATTTCCAGGAAGGACATGTCCGCGAGCACGTCCCTGGCCTGGTACTCCTCGAAATGCCCGGGAGCACCCGGATTCTTTTGTCTCCAGACTTTTAATGTGAGATTCATAGTCGCCGTTCAAGTCGCATGACGAATCTCACTTGTAGCTCCTCTGTGCCATGTGCACTTCGTCATAAACGAGCGGTTCTTTGTGTAGGACCGGCGCCTTGTCCAATCCCTTGAATTCCCAGGCCGCCACATAGGAAAAATGTTCATCATCCCGCTTCGCTTCGCCTTCTTCAGTCTGAAATTCCTCCCGGAAATGGCCTCCGCAGGATTCGTTTCGATGCAACGCGTCCAGGCAAAGCAGCTCGGCAAATTCCATGAAGTCCGCCACGCGCCCGGCATATTCCAGGTTCTGGTTGAAGTCGCCGCCTTCACCGGTGACATTCACGTTTTTCCAGAATTCTTCACGCAGCTCCGGAATCCGTTTCAACGCCGCCTGGAGCCCCGCGGCATTGCGCGTCATGCCGCACTTTTCCCAAAGCAATTTCCCCAGCTCCCGATGCAACGACGTGACCGTGCGTTTGCCGCGGATGGAGAGCAGCCGGTTGATTCCGGCCTGGACGGTTTCCCTGGCCTTCTTGAATTCCGGATTGTCCGCCGAAGGTTTGGGCGCGCGGCCTGCGACCAGGTAATTTCCAATCGTGTACGGCAGAATGAAATACCCGTCCCCCAGGCCCTGCATCAGCGCGCTCGCGCCCAGGCGGTTGGCCCCGTGATCTGAAAAGTTCGCTTCGCCCACCACGAAACATCCGGGAATGCTGCTCATCAAATCGTAATCGACCCACGTCCCTCCCATCGCGTAATGCACCGCCGGGAAAATCCGCATCGGCGTCACATACGCGTGTTCGCCGGTGATTTTTTCATACATGTCGAACAGGTTGCCGTAGCGATCCCGGATGACGTTCTCACCCAGCCGCCGGATCGCGTCGCTGAAATCGAGGTACACTCCAAGGCCGCCCGCCCCCACGCCTCTGCCCTCGTCGCACACCTGTTTGGCCGCCCGCGATGAAATGTCGCGCGGGGCCAGGTTCCCGTAACTCGGGTACTTCCGTTCCAGGTAATAATCGCGGTCCTGCTCCGGTATGGAGGAGGGGGTTTTGCCGCAGTCTTCCTTGCGCTTCGGCACCCACACACGCCCGTCGTTGCGGAGCGATTCCGACATCAGGGTCAGCTTGGACTGATGCTCGCCGCTGACGGGAATGCACGTGGGATGAATTTGTGTGTAGCAGGGGTTGGCGAAGAACGCGCCCTTTTTGTAAGCGCGCCAGGTTGCGGTGACATTGCAGCCTTTGGCGTTGGTTGACAGGAAGAAAACGTTGCCGTATCCGCCGGTGGCCAGCACGACCGCGTCGGCGGTGTGGGAGGAGATTTCACCCGTGATCAAATTGCGCGCGATGATTCCTTTGGCGTGTCCATCCACAACGACCAGGTCGAGCATTTCGGTGCGTGGAAACATGCGCACCGTCCCCAGGCCGATCTGGCGGGACAAGGCCTGGTAAGCGCCCAGCAGCAGTTGCTGGCCGGTCTGGCCGCGAGCGTAAAATGTGCGGGACACCTGCGCCCCGCCAAAAGAGCGGTTCGCCAGCAGTCCGCCATACTCGCGCGCGAAGGGCACGCCTTGGGCCACGCACTGGTCGATGATGTTGACGCTCACCTGCGCCAGGCGGTACACGTTCGACTCGCGGGAACGGAAATCGCCCCCCTTGATCGTGTCGTAAAAAAGCCGGTAAATGCTGTCCCCATCGTTCTGATAATTTTTGGCGGCGTTGATGCCTCCCTGGGCTGCGATGCTGTGGGCCCGGCGCGGACTGTCCTGGAAACAGAAGCATTGCACCCGGTAACCAAGCTCCGCCAGCGATGCCGCCGCCGACGCGCCGCCCAATCCGCTGCCCACCACAATAATGTCAAACTTCCGCTTGTTGGCCGGGTTCACCAGCTTCAAATCGAACTTGTGCTTGTCCCACTTTTGCGTCAGCGGGCCGCCTGGAATTTTGCTGTCAAGGCTCATGGTCTTTGGCTCCGGGCTTTGTTCATCGCAGCGCCTCTCTTCCGTAACCGAGCAGGATGGCAATCGGAATCGAGATGTACCCCAGGAACAGCACCCAGGCAATCGCGCGCGCAGCCCGGTCCAGACAGGGCCCGTACGCCTTGTTTTTCCAACCCAACGATTGAAACATGCTGCTCACACCGTGGCTTAAATGGAGGCAAAGCAGCGCCATGCCCAGCACATAAAAGCCCGAAACCCAAATGTTGCTAAAGCCCACGACCAGCATTTTGAAAATATCGTGGCGCTTCTCCGGATCGACAAAATCCACAAAACTCCGGCCCGTCAGGTTGATGTATTGAACCTGCGCCGTGAAATGGAGCAGGTGATAGCTGATGAAGATGAAAATAATGATGCCGCTCATCAGCATCGTCCGGGAAGCGTAGCTGGATCCCACGGGCTGGTACTCGCCGTACGGGACAGGCCGGGCGGCCTTGTTTTCCAGCGACAATTTCGTCGCCGACCAAATGTGAAGCACCACCATGAGAATCAGGAACACGCGCGCCGGCCAAATCAGCTCGGGATTGGACTGCAGAAAATGTCCGTAGCGATTGATCGCCTCGGCCCCTAGAAACACCTGCAGGTTTCCAATGAGATGCGCGACCACGAAGAGGAACAACACGAGACCGGTGACGGCCATGATGAACTTCTTGCCCAGAGACGATCCAACCATGTTGGTGACGACTTTCATTGGAAACCGGAGTCCCGGGAATCTAGCGGGGAAGAACGCTTTGCGTCAACGGGTCACGCGCAAGTATTAGCTCCCGGGAGACATTCCTTTACGGCGACTTATCCCTTTTTTGTCCTAGCAAAGGCAACAAATGTCGATGCTGCGCAAACCGCCAGTGTTACTTGGTCCATGCGCGCCATTGGTTCAAACCTTTTTCGTCTTCCGCAGGAGCAGGCATTAGTTGCAGCAATTCCATCGCTTCGCCCACAAGATAGAGCGAGCCGGCGATCACCACGAGAGGATCGCCCGCGACATTTTCCAGCGCCCGCTCCAGTGACTCGCAGACCTGGATTGGGACGCGCGGATTCACCTCGCGGCACGCGCGCGCCAGCTTCTCCGGATCCTCGCTGCGGTCGCTCTGCACTCTCGTCAGAACAACTCTCCCGGCCGCCGAAACCAGCGAACGGCACATGCTGACCGAATCCTTGTCCCGGAAGACGCCAAAGATCAGGGTGGGCCTGGCACCCGGGAATTCCGCTTCCAGCGCCACTGCCAGGGCTTGGGCCCCCGCGGGATTGTGGGCCCCGTCCAGGAGCATGATCTGGCCCGGGGATTTCTGCACCCGCTCCATTCGCCCCCGCCACCGCACCGAGCCCAGCCCCCTTGACAAAGCTGAGTTGCCGACCCGAATGTGTCCTTGCAAAACGCCCGCCGTCGCCAGCGCCGTCGCGGCGTTGATCCGTTGATGCGGACCGTGCAGGGGAAGATCGATGTTCTTGAGGAGGGAATGGTTCGCGCTTGTCGAATCGACGACGGTCAAGGGGGCGCGCCGTTCTCGGGCGGCGGCGGCTATGACTTCCAGTCCCTTGCCCGGCTCGGCAGCCGTTACCAGTGGAACGCCCGGCTTGATGATCCCGGCTTTCTCAGCCGCGATTTTTTCGTAAGTATCCCCCAGCCATTCGGAATGTTCGATCCCGATATTGGTGATCACGCTGGCCAGCGGGGTGACGATGTTCGTGGCGTCCAGCCGCCCGCCGAGGCCGGTTTCCCAGAGGACCAGCTCACAGTTCTGCTCCGCGAAGTACATCAGCGCCATGACCGTGATGAATTCGAAGAATGTCGGTCCCTGGCCGTGGCTGAATGACAAGCCAGCGATTCGTGCCCTTAAATCCTCCACCAGCCGAACGACGTCGGGTTCGGCGATCCACCGGCGGTTGACCTGGATGCGTTCGGCGAAGCTGACCAGGTGCGGAGACGTGAACATTCCGGTGCGCAGGCCGGCCGCGCGGTAGCTGCTCTCGAGCATGGCGCACGTGGAGCCTTTCCCGTTGGTGCCCGCGACGTGAATGAACCGAAGTTTCTTTTCCGGATGGCCCACCGATGCGGCGAGTTGGAGGGTATTCTCCAATCCGAACTTTGCGCCGAACAGCCTCAGGCTGTACAAAAACTCAATGGCATCCGCGTATGACATCCGCTCAAATCAGCGATTTCTGGTGAAGCCGCGCGTGGGCTGCGGCGATGAACCCTTTGAACAACGGATGCGGCTGGTGGGGTTTGCTGTGGAATTCGGGATGAAATTGGCTGGCGATGTAGAAGGGGTGGTTGGCAAGCTCGATGATCTCGACCAGCTTGCCATCCGGCGTGAACCCGCTCAGGACGAATCCCGCTTTGTTGAACTTTTCCCGATAGACATTGTTGAACTCGTATCGATGCCGGTGGCGTTCCTTGATAATGAAAGCGCCGTATAACTGGGCTGTTTTGGATCCAACCACGAGCTGGCAGGGCTGCGCGCCGAGCCGCATGGTGCCGCCTTTTGCCGTCACCTTGGTTTGCTCATCCAGCATGGCGATCACCGGGTGCGGCGTGTTCGGGTCAAATTCCGTCGAGTGCGCCTTTGCCAGCTTGAGCACGTTGCGGGCAAACTCGATCGTTGCGATTTGCATCCCGAGGCAGAGTCCCAGGTAAGGAACGTTGTGTTCCCGGGCGTATTGAGCGGCTTTGATTTTTCCTTCAATGCCCCGTTCGCCAAATCCGCCGGGGACCAGGATGCCTCCCAGTCCCTTCAGTATGGTATCGGGTCCTTCCCGCTCGATCTGTTCGGCATCCACCTTCACGATCTCCACGCCGCAATCATTGGCGACGCCGCCGTGCATGATGGCCTCGTAAACCGATTTGTAGGCGTCCTGCAGCTCGATGTATTTTCCGACGACGCCAATGCGGACCCGGTGTTGCGGGGCGATGATTTTCCGGATGATTTCCTGCCAGTTGGTCATGTCGGCCAGGGGCGTTTCCAGGTGCAACAACTGGCATACCAGCTCGTCCAGCCCTTCGCGTTGAAGCATCAGCGGCACTTCGTAAATGCTGTGGTCCACGTCCTTCTCCTCAATCACTCCTTCAAAAGGAACGTTGCAGAACAGCGAAATTTTCTGCCGCAATTCCTTGTCCAGCGGCTTTTCCGTCCGGCAAATGAGGATATGCGGCGCGATGCCGATTTCGCGCAGCTTGGCCACCGACTGTTGGGTGGGCTTGGTTTTGAGTTCGCCCGCGGCTTTGATGAAAGGGACATAGGTGACGTGCACAAACACGACATTGTGCGGGCCTGCTCCCAGGGCGAACTCCCGGATCGCTTCCAGAAAGGGCAATCCCTCGATGTCTCCGGTCGTGCCGCCGATTTCGGTGATCACGACGTCGGCTTTGGATTGCTCGCTGATCTGGTGAATGCGTTTTTGGATTTCGTCGGTGACGTGGGGGATGACCTGGACGGTTTTGCCGAGGTATTTGCCCTCGCGCTCGTTGTTGAGGACCGTCTGGTAAACCTGGCCGCTGGTCAGGTTGTTCATCCGGGTCAGTTTGACATTGGTGAACCGCTCGTAATGGCCCAGGTCCAGGTCCGTTTCGGCCCCGTCGTCGAGCACATACACTTCCCCGTGCTGGTAGGGGTTCATGGTGCCGGGGTCGACGTTCAGATACGGATCGAACTTTTGCAAAACCACTTTGAGCCCGCGATTTTCGAGAAGGGCGCCGAGCGCCGCCGCTGTGAGGCCTTTGCCCAGCGAACTCACCACGCCGCCTGTTACAAAGATGTATTTCATGTCTAAATCTCTCGCTGTGGCCGCAAAGCCGCCGCCCGAACCGGACTCCTGCCGCGCGTCATTCATGGACGCGTCCGGGCCAGGAGCCGTTCCACCCGCGCAACGTCTTCAACCACGTCCACCCCGATTCCATCGTACTCGACCCGGACCACCTCGATCCCAATCCCGTTTTCCAGCGCCCTTAATTGCTCCAGTTTCTCCGCCGATTCCAGGGCCGAGACCGGAAACTTCACCAACCGCAGCAGTGTCGCCCGCCGGTATCCATAAATCCCCAGATGCTTCAAAAAAGGAAACGCCGCCAATTGTTCGCTCACCGAACGACTGGCGGCCTCGCGCAAATACGGAATTGTGCGACGGGAAAAATATAACGCCCGTCCGGCGGCATTGACAACGACTTTCACGACATTTGGATTGGCGTAATCATCGGGATCATGGATCGGCGCGGCGGCGGTGGACATTTCGCCCCTGGCCAGCGCGCCGGCCACCTTGTCAATCACAGCGGGGTCGATCAGGGGTTCGTCGCCCTGGACATTCACCACCGCGTCGCATGCGATGCGGCCTGCGACCTCGGCGATGCGATCCGAACCGCTCGGATGATCCGCAGCCGTCATTTCCACGCGGCAGAATTTTGCCGCGAGGCTGGCGATCCGGGCATCGTCGGTGGCGACGATGATTTCTGCGAGGGTGGATGCCTGCCGGCAGCGTTCGATCACGTGCTGCAGGAGAGGCTTGCCGCACACCAGTGCCAGCGGCTTTCCGGGAAAACGGCTCGACGCATGCCGCGCCGGGATGATGCCCACAATATTCACCGGACTGATTTAGCCACAGATGAAACATTGTGGAAACATTCATTTTCGGCGGCAGGAGGATACCGGGGCGATTAAAAGTGAGGGACGCAGTCCCTTGCGCGGAGCGCGGCTGTGTCGAAGACCAGCCGCAGCAGGCAGGAATGCCTGAGGGCACCCCATGGATCGAGCCTGCTGCGGCTGGTTTGTCGTCGCTATGCTCCTCTAAACACAGCCGCGCTCCTTGGGATCTAATTTCCTGCGTTCAGAATCCACATCGCAGCCTCGGGCAGGTCATTAACAACGACGGCACGTCCGAGTTTCCCCGCGAATTGGCGCTCCATTTCCGCGCCGTACCCGGTGCGGACAAGGATGGATTTTTTCACACCGGCGTTCCATCCGCATTCCAGGTCAATCCACTTGTCGCCGACAATATAGCTTCTGGACAGGTCCACCTGGAATTCTTCGCGCGCGTCAAAGAGGAACTGGGGCGAAGGTTTTCGGCCGCGGCTGGGAACATCGGGCGCCTCGGGGGCGACATAGATTTTCCGGAACCGCACGCGGTCCCTGGCCAACTCGCGGCACAGATGCTCATGAACCCGTTCCACGTCTGAAAGCGTGAAGTATCCGCGGCCGACCCCGGACTGGTTCGACACCATGAATAGATCGAATCCGGCATCCTGCAATCGCCCCAGGGCCGGCCCGGCGCCGGGCAGAATCGAGACCTCCTCCACTTTGTGAAGGTAATCCTTATCCGCAATAATCGTCCCGTCCCGATCCAGGAAAACAGCCCGGTTCATTGCCCGGCAGCTTCCCGGGAAGGGCTTCGGATTAAAAGCTTTTTCAATTTGCCTTCAGCCTGAAGAATTTTTGGTCGCTGCTCACGGCATTGGTGAACGGGCTGGTCGCGCCGGGCACGTTGGTGAATGTGCCCGCGACGGACGGGGCGGCTTGCAACCCAAAGGACGCGTTGCTCCAGGTCAAAACCACCTTGCCAGCCGCCGGTTCTATCCTGAGCGGAATGGGCGTCACCACGCCCTGCGCGCGGTAGTTGAGCTGGAAATTATCGATTCCAAACGTGTCCCGGCTGCCGGTGCCCGTCGACGCATTCAGCGCGACGATTCTGAGCCAGACGTTTTCACTTCGATTATCCAAAGCTGTGCCCAGGGATACGGTTTTCCTGACAGTGCCGAACGTCCCCGGATCCTGGCAGGTGTCGAGCGCCACGAAAGTGCCGGGGCTTGCCCCGATGCCGTAATCCAGGGTCCAGACCGTCGATCGGCCCTGGGCGTTCAACAGGTTGCAATCGATGGTGAGCTCGAGCCCGGCGAGGCCGAGGGTGTTCTGGATCTGGAACACAAAGGCGGCGCCCGGATCGCCGCACGATCCTGTTTGGCGCACTCCCAGGGACCGGTTCAGGCAGGCTGCCTGGTTTGTCGGCGCTTCAGTCCCCGTGAAATTCGTGCCGGAGTTGCTGATGGTGGAGGCGAAATTGGCGAATTGGCCGCTGGATGCGGCCCAATTTGTCGCCATGGCAGTGAACGGGGCCGGGATTCCGAGCGAAGTGGCTGTGGCGTTGGTGCGCACCGACCAGCCTGGCGGCAGCCCTGAAGCAATACCGTCAAAGGTTTCGGCATAGCTGGTTCCGGTGAGCGTGACCTGGGCTTGCAGCGGGTGGGTGATGATGCCTGCGGCGAAAGCCAGCAGGATGTGAAACAGGCTTGCACTTGTTTTCATTTGGTTTTTTTGTTGTGTGGTTTTCCGGGTAGGAGAAATGATAGAAGCCCTGATCCGACAGGCGCGGGAAGGTGTGACGTGCGTCCACGCGCGCCCATGAAACCCAATGACAATAGAAATGACCCTTTCATGCCCGGGAAGAGAAAACGCAGGAACCCGAGAAGCCCTAAAAGATGCCCACTGATCCCACTCTCAGTGGCTTGATCAGAGCATCACTCAAACGAAACTGTCAAGAGAATTTCAGAAGAGTTGCCGGGCGACATCCAACGGCGGCCGACGTTCGCGGGAGCTGCGAACGAAGAACGCTTCGGGCGGAAGCGATATCTCTGCTTCAGACTTGGTTGTCTTGGGTTGCGGAACTTAGCCCGGGCCGCCATTGTTCTCCAATCCCTGCAGGGTGAAAACGAAAGTGGCTCCCTGGTCGACCTCGGAAATGGCCCAAATACGGCCTCCGTGGCGGCGAACCACCCGGTCGACAATCGCCAGCCCAACCCCCGTTCCTTCAAATTCGTCCGCCCGATGGAGTCTTTGGAAGACGCCAAAGAGTTTATTGGCGTATTTCATGTTGAACCCGACTCCGTTGTCGTGCACGAAAATGACCGCCTCACCGTTCTCCCGCCGGTTGCCGATCTCGATCACTGCCGGGTTTCGAGGTCGGGTGTACTTGACCGCATTGGACAGAAGATTGGCGAAGACCTGTTTCAAAAGGCCGGGATCACCGGACACGGTCGGCAAAATCCCGACGCGCCATTCGATCAGGCGCTGCTCATTTTCCCGCGTCAGTTCGGCGATGACTTCGTTCACGACAGGGTTGAGCGGGATGGGCTGATGCCGGAGTTCCTGGCGTCCAACGCGGGCCAGGCTGAGCAAGTCATCCACCAGCCGGCTCATGTTCTGGCTGCCTTTCCGGATGATATCCAGATGGTGCCTGGCTTCCGGTTGAAGCGAGCCGGCAAACTCCTCCACCAGAATCCGGGTGAACGCGTCAATGTGCCGCAGCGGAGCGCGCAAATCGTGCGCCACCGAATAGGTGAAAGCCTCGAGTTCGTTGTTCGCCATCGTCAGCTCGGAAGTGCGCTGCTCGACGCGGGCCTCCAGTTGCGCGTTCATCCGCAGAATCTGCTCTTCGGCCTGGATGCGCTCGGTAATGTCTCTCAAAATCACCGTGTAGATCTTTTGCCCCGCCACTTCCACCTGCGAAATGGAGGCTTCAACGGGAAATTGCTCCCCTGTGGCGCGCAATCCTGTCAACGGCCGCAACTCTTCCATCGCCCTGGACGTGGTCCCGGTCTTCCCGAATTCCCGGACATGTTCCCTGTGCGCTTCGCGAAATTTTGCGGGAATGAAAATGTCCAGCGGTTTTCCAATGGCCTCCTTTGCAGGACAGCGAAACATTTTCTCGGCAGCGGCATTGAACAGCTTGATCCTTTGGTCCGCATCCACGCTGATAATGGCATCCATGGCCGAACCGAAGACGCCCGAAAGCCGGGCGCGGCTTTCCTCCAGCGCCACCGTCTGGTCCTCGATCCGGGCGAGCATCCCGTTGAAAGCCTCGGTCAATACACCCATCTCATCCCCCATCGAAGGAGGGGCGCGCACGGAAAAATCGCCGCGCTCGGAAATAATTCGAGCCGTTTGCGCCAGCGCCCTCAACGGGCCCGATATCCGGGATTGCGGCCGGTTGGAAAAAACAAGCGCCACGATGGTCGAGCCAATCAGGATCAGCGCGGAAAATCCCAAGTAAATCCTGAGACGCGAGTAGAAGTCTCGCAGGTCTGCCCGCAAGTAAACGCTGCCCAGGTGATCCCCGCCTTGCGAAATGGGTTCAAACACCAGGAGTTGGCGGCGCTCGAAATGATGCCCAAACTCGCGCGCCGCCGCTGGAAAGTCCTTCGCCGGCGCCTTCGGTGGATAGGTGACAAACAGGTTGCCTCGCGCATCATACAAAGCGGCGGCGACTACCTGGGGATCGGCCCGCAGGGACGACAACACTTCCCGGGCATCGCGCTCATTTCGAAATGCCAAAGCCGCCGTGCTGTTGTCCGCAATCACCGCTCCCAGCGTCGACAGGTTCCGGACCATGGACGCCCGAAACGTCATGAGATCGTAAAGCATCGGCAGCAGGAGGGCCGCAGCCACCATGGCGGCGATGGGAAACTTCGTTTTCATACACAGAAGAAGAGCTCGTCTTAATTTGGACGGGGCTGTAAACGCGGCACGCACCAGCTTCAGGAGGGGACGGGTCGGTGAATACATTTCGATGATGCAGCGGATCGGTTTGAAACCATTGGTTGCAAATCCCCAACTCGGAAACACCGATTGCGAACGCCCGATTATCCCCGCTGCACGACCGGAGAGGATGGGGTGAGTACCCCAGCGGCTCTCACTGCGCATTGAGAACATCAATCAACTGCCGCAGTCGCCCGTAATCCTTCCTGTTAAACCCAAAGCCAATCCGTGGCAAATCCACTTCGTCGTTGTCCTCAATTTCTTCCGGCGTCGGCTTCATTGCCTTGACCGGCTGGCCCGCGATGATATCTGCAAAATCCTCGTTGATTGCCTGGATCGCCGTCTCCGTCGGCGTGTGCTTGAGGCGAATGACGAACAGGTCTTTGACAAACCTGCTGGAATGAAAATTCCTGTAAAAACGCGTGATGACCTTCACCGCCTCGTCGGGGTCATCAGTGATCTGGTAAAGATTCAAGTCATCCGGCGAAATCAACTCCTGGGCCAGCAAATGATCCCGAACGTATTTGTCCCACATCCGCCAGTAACTGCCCCCCGGCCGATCCACCAGCAGCAGCGGCATCAACTGGCTCTTGCCAGTCTGCATCAGCGTCAGCGCTTCATACCCTTCGTCCAGCGTCCCAAACCCGCCAGGAAACAGCGCGATCGCATCGGAGTGCCGGATGAAAATCAGTTTGCGAGTGAAAAAATATTTGAAGGTGACCAGCTTCTTGTCTTCACGAATAATCGGATTGGCGCTCTGTTCCCAGGGAAGCCGGATGTTCGCCCCAAAACTCTTGTCCAGCCCCGCCCCCTCATGCCCTGCTTGCATGATTCCTCCTCCCGCGCCCGTGATCACCATGAAACCCGCCTCGGCAATCTTGCGTCCAAACTCAACCGCCTGCTGATACTCCGGCCTGGAGGGCTGCGTCCGCGCGGAACCAAATATCGTGACCTTGCGCACCTGCGAATACGGGGCAAAAAGCTTGAATGCATACCGCAATTCGCGAATCGCCGTCTGAATCACCTTCACATCCCCGCTGTCCTTGACGTCGGTCAGAATCTTTAACGCGCTCTCTATGATGTCAGCAACACTGTCCTGGTTGTACCCTCCCCCCTTCTGCTCAATCAACTCCCGTATCCGCCGCGCTAACTCCAGGTCCCCGGTTTTTTTTTCTGCCTTCATCATGGCCAAAAGAGTACCGCCTCATCCACTAAACGCAACAAAGGCTTCATCCGCGAATTTCCGCGAAGCTCTCAAAACTGGTTATCCGCGAATTGCGCGAATTGCGCGAATTCTTGGGGGAATCCAGAAAAGACGGATCTCTGGAGGAACCGTTTTCGACATGTGCGACCGAAGACCGCAATGGCTATAGCCTGCAACCAACGCGTGAACCAGTTCTCCCTTTCCCAACCGACCCCCCTCCAATTCGCGTAATTCGCGGATCAACAGATTGGCGTGAATTAGCGGACAACGCTTCGCGTCATTGGTGGAGCGCCCGGTTGAACCCGGGCTGTAAAGTGCCGGAAAAGGTTGGACCTCGGGGTCTTGGTTAAATCCGCGGATTAGCACACCTCGTCCCATGCCGCTCAACTTCATCTTTATTTGCCCTCCTCATTCGTGTATTCCATCCAGCGTTTTGTGACCATGCGAAACCCTATTATCGCCGCACTGGATGTATCCACCTCCGAAGCCGCGCTTATGTTGGCTGAAAAAATAGCCCCCTGCGTCGGCGGTTTCAAAATCGGCGCCGAGCTGTTTACCAGCGCCGGGCCCGAGATCGTTCGCCGGATCCGGGCGTTGGGCTCCTCGGTGTTCCTGGATCTGAAATTCCACGATATCCCCAAC
>DASRKU010000176.1:0-7978 GCA_035648815.1 Verrucomicrobiia bacterium
TGGGCACACTGGGCAAAGCGGTGGGCGCCGCCGGAGGGTATGTCTGCGGGTCGCGAGCGCTGATCGACGTGCTGATCAATTGCGCCCGAAGCTTTATTTTTTCGACAGCTCCCGTGCCGGCCGCAGCCGCAGCGGCAGCCGCCGGCGTGCGTTTCATCGCGTCCAAAGCCGGCGCGGACCGCTGTCAATTGCTCTGGCAGCGCATCGAGGAATTTGCCTCACAATTCCCCGCGCCCGGCATTCGCCCACCCGGCGCGATCATTCCTTTGAGAATGGGCGCCGAATCCGCAGCAATGGACGCAGCCGCCGCGCTCCGCAAAGCGGGCATTTTCGTTCCGGCCATCCGGTATCCGACAGTCGCGCGCAACCAGGCGCGGCTGCGGGTGACGTTGACCGCGGCGCACAGTGACAACGATATCCAAAGTTTCGCGCAGGCATTAACTTCATTAAATTTGAAATTTGAAATTTGAAATCTCAAATCCGAGCGCGCACCCGCTGGCCCGGCTGGATCAGCAATTCGTCTGGCACCCGTTCACGCAAATGCGCGACTGGCTCCGGCGCGAGCCGATAGTCATCGCCGAAGGCAAAGGTGCCGTGCTCCGCGACGTCAAAGGCAAGGAATACCTCGACGCCAATTCATCGATCTGGACAAATCTTCATGGGCATCAGCAGCCCAGGTTGAATGCCGCCATTCAACGGCAATTAAGAAAAATTGCGCACTCCTCCGCGCTGGGCCTGGCGAATGAACCGGCGTCGTTGCTTGCGGCAAAACTCGCGCTGGCGGCCAATCCCGGACCGGGCAGGAAACGGCCTGAATTGTCGCGGGTCTTTTTTTCCGACGACGGTTCGACCGCGGTTGAAGCGGCCTTGAAGCTGGCTTACACATTCGCGCGCAGAAGCGGGCGCAGCAGAAATCCCCGGTTTCTGTCGATCGCCGGGGGCTATCATGGCGACACGGTTGGAGCGGTGGCCCTTGGCCATATTCCATTATTTCATAAAGAGTACTCTGGCTTGCTATTCAAGACGGATCAAGTGATGGCGCCCTATTGCTACCGGTGCCGGTTCAACCGGGCCAGGCCGGAACGGGCCGACGCCCGTGAATATCGCCGATGCCATTGGGAATGTGTGGACGTCTTCGAGAAAAAGATGCTGGCGCAGAGCCGGCGTGGAAATCCCTACTCGGGCTTCGTCGTTGAACCGCTGATGCAGGGCGCGGCGGGAATGATCCCTCAGCCACGCGGGTGGTTGCGGCGAGTGGCCGGCATCGCGCGGTCTCAAGGGGCGCTGCTCATTGCTGACGAAGTGATGACCGGCTTCGGCCGATGCGGCGTCCCAAACGATTCCCTCTTCGCCAGTCACCAGGAAGGTGTGCGGCCGGATTTTCTGTGCCTGGCCAAAGGCTTGACGGGGGGTTATCTCCCGATGGCGGCCACGCTGACCACAAGTGCGGTGTTCGAAGCGTTTCTTGGGGAGTATGAAGAATTCAAAACTTTCTTTCATGGCCACAGCTACACCGGCAACCAACTCGGAGCGGCCGCGGCGCTGGCAAATCTTGAACTGTTGGAGGACCCTCGTTTGATGGACAAACGCGTTCAACTCCAGGCGAGCATGCATCGCGAGTTGCAGCAGCTTTGGAAGCTGCCGTCCGTCGGAGATATCCGACAGGTGGGATTGGTCGCCGGAATCGAGTTGGTGCGGGATTGGCGCACGCGACAGCCATTCCCAGTGCGGGACCGCGCGGGTATGCGCGTGTGTGAAGCCATGGCCAAACGCGGAGTGCTCACCCGGCCTGTCGGAAATGTCGTGGTCCTCATGCCTCCTTATTGCACAACACCTGCCCAGGTGCGGCGGATGGTTCAAGTTCTGTCCCAGTCCTGCCATGAAGCGCTGCATTGATGGCGGCGGCGAACGTCCAGGAGCGGGAACGCCGAACAAAAGGATTGGCCCGTGGGATTTTGGAGAACTGGGCCACGAAGGGATGTGCGAACCGTAGCCGCGTTTCGTTAGAACGCGGCTAATACAATTAACAATCGTCTTGCCAGGGAATTACTCGAGGAGTAAGAACCAACCCATTGCATCCTGGAAAAGACAGGGATACCACCGGAAGTGGTAATCATGAGATTAATTAAGAAAGTGCTGCGAATACTTGCGATCCCCTTTGCCGTGTACCTGGTTCTCGTCCTTGTTGTCTACTTTCGCCAGCGGTCGATGCTCTTTTTCCCTTCGCATGCCTCGATTTCCAGCAGGCTGGCGCCGTGGTCGGATGGAAGCCGGACGATTGGATACTGTCGAGAGGTGCCACACGCTCGCACGGTTTGGCTGATGTTACACGGAAATGCCGGCCAGGCTGCGGAACGAGATTACGTTCTGAGCCGGATGTCGGATCAGGACTCTCTTTACGTGCTCGAGTATCCTGGATACGGCCTGCGCGAGGGGAAGCCTTGCCTGCAATCGATGAATCAATCAGCCTCCGAAGCGTACCGCCTCCTGCGATCGCAGAACCAGAACACCGCCGTTTGTGTCCTGGGAGAATCCATCGGCAGCGGCCCGGCCTGCTCACTTGCTGGAGAGACTATTCCACCGGACAAGATCGTGCTGGTCGTTCCTTTCGATTCCCTGGCGAGCGTCGCCTCCAGCAAATTTTACTTCCTTCCCGTCCGCCTCATGCTGCGCGATGCCTGGGATAATGTGACAGCGCTGAGGCGCTATTCCGGTCCGGTTGAAATCTTTGGAGCAATCGATGACGACATCATCCCGATTAATCACGCCAGGGATTTGGCCACACAGATCCCCAGCGCTCATTTTGCCGCGATAACCGGCGGGCACAATGACTGGTCGCAAAACAATGAGGTGAAGATCACCCGATAATCACCCAAGCGATTTTGCAGGCCTCTTGCCAACGTTGTCAGTGACCCATTTTTTCGGATCAAAAACATACACGACCACAATGAAACTCACCCTGACACTCACGATCCTGATCATCGCAGCGGCGCTTCTCCCGGGCCTGTGTGCGGAGGAGCAAACCGGACAGCCGAATCCAGAAAGCGAGGCCATGGCCGGACAGCGGCTTGATGTCAAACAGGCAAGCGATTTGGAATCGGCTCTGACAATGCATCCCGATGACTTGCCTTCTCGAACGAAGCTTTTGGGTTATTACTTCATGATGCGGTTGTCCTCGCCTGACGCGAAGGAGAGGGACCGAGAGCATGTACTATGGATTATCCGAAACCGTCCCGAAGCCGGAATTGCCGGACTTGCTTACTGTCAGATCGATGCCATTCGGGACGGAGATGGTTATGATGAAGCCAGGCGGCTCTGGCTGGAGCAGACCAAATCCAATTCACAAAACACTGCAATTTTGGGTCATGCCGCCGCGTTCCTTCTTATCCACGACAGAGACCTGGCAGAAAGTCTTTTAAAGCAGGCGCAAAATATTGAGCCAAAAAATCCGCAATGGCCGGAGCGATTGGGACATCTTTACGCGCTGCAAAATGGAAAAACCAACGCCGCCAGGTCGCTGGAGCAGTATGAAAAGGCTCAGACCGGCGATAATTCTGAGAAGTCCAGATTTTATCGATTGGACGAACTGGCGAAATCGGCCATTGAAGCAGGAGAATTGGAAAAAGCTGCTCAATATGCCGGTGATTTGTTGAGAGAAGCACAGAAATACCCTGGAGATTGGAACTACGGAAATGCCATTCACCACGCAAATATTGTGCTTGGCCGGATTGCCCTGAAGCAAGGGCATGCCAAGGAGGCAAATGAGTATTTATTGAAAGCCGGCCAGACTCCAGGTTCTCCCCAACTCGGCTCATTCGGTCCGAACATGAGTTTGGCGAAGGAACTGTTGGAGGCAGGTGAGAAGGATACGGTCCTGAAATATTTTGAGCTCTGCCGGAAATTTTGGCACATGGGCGGCCAGGAGCTTGATGGCTGGGTCAAGGAAGTGAACGCTGGAAAGGTCCCTCAGTTTGGCGCCAACCTCGTTTATTGACTTCAGCTGTTGAATCGGTCCAATCGCCGCAGTTCTCTGTAATCTGCCGCTACGGCAGGCGTTGACGGGTGTTAATGTTCTGCCGGCAGGCTGCGCACACAGGGAAAACGGCACCGCGGCCTCTAAGCTCAATCGCATTTTGGATGCGATCAAGCCCGAGGCCGCCTACTTCACGGAACAAAATGGACAGCGAGGAGCGATCCTTATCGTCAATGTGGCGGATCCCTCGAAGGTTCCGGCCTTGGCCGAGCCATGGTTCCTCGTTTTCGAGGCTGATGTGCAGTTTCACATCGTTATGACACCGGAGGATCTCAAGAAAGCATCGCTGGATGAGATTGCCAAGCAATGGAAGTGATCCAGACGCAGTTCCTGTTGGAGCGCACTTCACAGAAGAAGAGCGAGACCGTAGCACAGCCCGGTCTGTTGGGCGTCCTGGGCCCATGGCGGCAGTTTATGTCCCGCCCGTGGCGGCTTCTTTCCGCGCCCAGTCGTCAGCCAGCAGGATCTGCTCGAATGCGGGATGGGAGATGACGTTGTGTCGATCCATCGTTCGACGCACGGTGTCGGTGATTTGAGGGAAGGTGATTTGGCGCTTTAGAAACCTGTCCACTGCGATTTCATTTGCCGCATTGAACACGGCCGGCAGCGTGCCGCCCGTGTCCCCTGCCCTGCGCGCCAGGTCCAATGCAGGGAACCTGTCCGGATCGGGTTCTTCGAAGGTGAGACTCCCCAATTTCGCAAGGTCGGTCTGCACGCGCTCGCTCGGCGCACGTTCGGGATACGTCAAAGCATATTGAATCGGCAGGCACATGTCCGGTGTCGACAGTTGCGCCATCATCGAGCCATCCACAAATTCCACCATCGAATGCACCACGCTTTGCGGATGCACCACGACCCCGACTCGCGGCATCTCCACGTCGAACAGCCACCGGGCTTCGATCATCTCCAATCCTTTGTTGAAGAGAGTCGCCGAATCAATGGTGATTTTTCTGCCCATCACCCAGGAAGGATGCTGCAGCGCCCGCTCGACCGTGATGTCGCCAAACTCGGCTTTGGGCGTCTTGCGAAACGGGCCGCCCGATGCGGTCAGCCACAGTTTGCGAACCGAACGGGAAGGCCTGCCGTCCAGGCACTGGAAAATCGCGCAATGCTCGCTGTCCACAGGCAACACCCGCACGCCATATTTGCGGGCTTCACTCATCACAATCTCCCCGGCCATGACCAGGATTTCCTTCGAAGCCACGGCAATGTCCTTTCCCGCGCGAATGGCGGCCAGCGCCGGTTTCAACCCTCCGATTCCGACGATCGCCACAAGGACAACGTCCGCCCCGGGAAGCGTCGCCATTTGGACCAATCCTTCTTCGCCGCAGAACACCTGTGTCGTGGCGCCCAGCGCGTTCTGAAGCGCCGCGGCCCTGGCAGGGTCCGCGATGCAAATGGCCTGGGGCTTGTAACGGAGGGCTTGTTCCAGGAGCAGCTCCGCATTGTTGCCGGCAGCCAGTCCGAGCAGCCGAATCCAGTCGGGCAGATCCTCCGCCACTTTGACCGTGCTTGTGCCGATCGATCCGGTGCTGCCGAGAAGAACGACGTTTTTCATGCGCGGGCAACCAGGTGAAAAGGAAAATGAGTTTGCATTTAAAAATTTCGGGTGCTCGTCAGCACATGCCGCAGGTAGAGATACATGATTGGCGCATTGAATAAAAGACTGTCCAACAGGTCCAGGATACCCCCGATTCCCGGAAACACCTTGCCCGAATCCTTCACCCCCGCCTCGCGTTTGAAGAGCGATTCAATCAAGTCGCCGATCACGGCGCAGACCCCCAGAATGACGCCCAGGACGACGGCGTGTTTCCAGTTCATCCCCGCCATGCGGCTTCCGAACCAGCCGGCGAAAGCGAGGCTTGCGCCTGTGGAAAACAAAATCGCGCCGCCAAAGCCTTCCCAGGTCTTGCCGGGGCTGACGCGCGGGATCATTTTGCGGCGCCCGATCAGGGAGCCCACGACGTAGGCGCCTGTGTCGCTGAACTTGGTCACCAGAATGAAATAGAGCACGTAAAGATTTCCGGCGCCTTCCCACGGAGGGCGGAAGCTGAAGAACTGGATTTTCTGGACGAAGTTGAGCAGCCAGGGGACATACATCAGGCCGAACAATGTGGTGGAAATGGCCGTGATTCCCGCCAGGTTGGAGCGCGAGAACAACTGGCGCAAACTCAACCCGAGAACGAAGAGGATGATGAAAATGGCCTCAAAATCATTGACTCGCGCCGGGGAACCCTGGGTTCCGACGTGGCCTGTCAGTTGGAGGAACGTGCCGACTATCAGGAGCAGCCCCCCGAACATTCCCAACGGCTTGAAACATACCAGGCCGCGCTTCTCGGCGATTCCATAAAATTCGGCCAGCCCGGTCAGGGCAAGAAAACTGACGCTGATCACGAACAATGAATCCGAGAGCCACCGTTGCTTTGAGAAAAGCGCAAACAGGACGATCCCCCAAAGCACAATCGAACTGGACAGCCGTCGCACCAGCGTGCTGGCCTTGGAAGGCCCTGTCGGGGCGGGCGGCGTCGCATCAGGCATGGCACAAAGAATGGAAGCAGTGGAAAACAGTGTCCAGAGGGAATTACGAAGTGAGAAGTGCGAAGGACGAGCGGCGTTCGTCCTTCGCACTTCTCACTTCGTAATTCCCTAGTCTCCCAGGCACGTCCCCACCCGGCGGGCGCTTTCGATCCATGGATGCTCCAGGGGCACCGTTTTCAATTTGCCGGCGACTTCGGCGATCGGGACGGGTTTAACGCCATCGCCTCGCGCAGCGACCATGACTCCGAACACTTTTTCGTGGACCAACTCCACGCATTTGGTTCCCAAACGCGTCGCCAGCAGCCGGTCGCCGGCCGACGGCGTACCGCCCCGTTGCACGTAACCCAGGATGGTGACCCGCGCCTCGAGGTGTGTCAGTTCCTCGAGTTGCGTTGCCAGGCGCATCGTGTTGCCCGCATGACGCACGTACAGGACGCTCAGTTCCGTTTTGGCCCGCTGCTTCTGGCTTTTGCTCGTCGCCTTTTTCCGTTGCTCCTCAGCTCTTGAAAACGCCTCGGCATCGTCCTTGCACATGGCCCCCTCCGCAACGGCTACAATGCTGAAATTAGTCCCGTGCCGGCTTCGCTGCCGGATCGCCGATGCAATATGAGCGATGTCGTAGGCAATCTCGGGAATGAGGATCACGTCGGCTCCGCCGGCAATTCCCGCCCCCAGGGAGAGCCACCCGGCCCGGTGGCCCATGATCTCGGCAATAATGATCCGGTGATGGCTGTGAGCAGTGCTGTGCAGCCGGTCAATCGCGTCCGTGGCGATACCCAATGCCGTATCGAATCCGATCGACGAATCCGTCATCGCCACATCGTTGTCGATCGTTTTGGGCAGCGTAATAATGTTGAGTCCTTTCTCAACCAGCCGCAGAGCGTTCTTATGCGTCCCGCCCCCGCCGATGCAGACCAGCGCGTCGAGCTGGTTTTTTTTGTAATTCTTGATGATGACGTCGGTCATGTCCCGTTCCTGGCCCTGAATTTCCATCCGGTGCGGTTTATCGCGCCCGGTGCCCAGGATCGTGCCGCCGACGGTCAGGATGCCCGCGAGCGCCCGCTTATCCAGGCGCAAGCGCAAATTTTCGGCGAGCCCGCGAAATCCGTCTCTGAACCCGATGATTTCCATTTTGTAGTTCAGGGCGGCCTTGCCGACGCCTCGAATCGCGGCGTTCAGGCCGGGGCTGTCGCCGCCTGCGGTGATGATTCCGATTCGTTTCATGTGCTCAGAGTGCGCCAAACCTGCGATGGCGCCGATGATATTCCTCGAGAGCTTCGAAGAACTGGGGTTTTCTAAAATCCGGCCAGAGAGTCGGTGTGATCACCAACTCGGCATACGAAATCTGCCAGAGCAAAAAATTGCTGACCCGCATCTCGCCGCTCGTGCGAATCAGCAGATCCGGAT
>DASRKU010000177.1:0-4118 GCA_035648815.1 Verrucomicrobiia bacterium
TAGATCCGAAACTCGGGCCGATGAAACATTCCCTGGACCGTGCGGGCGACGCCATCCCCGTCACTGGCGCAAACGACGGTGGTGGGAATGCCCAGGGCTACCTCGCGGGCGAAGCTCGGACCGGAGAGCACGGCCACAGGATTGGCCGGGGCAATTTCCCGCAGGATCGTGCTCATGGTTGCGCCCGTTTCAAATTCGATGCCTTTGGTGACGCTCACCAGCAGGGCGGTAGATCCTTTGATGCGGCTGGCGACCTGGCGGAAGAACTCCGATGGGATCGCAAGCACAATGCATTCGCGGCCGCCGATCGCTTTTCCAAAATCCTCCTCCAGCTTCCAATCCAATGGCAACGGTACCCCGGGCAGGTACTGCTCGCTGCGGCCGCTTCGAAGTTCATTGAGCGTGGCGGGATTGATGTCCCACAGGGTCACACCGTTTCCATTTTCATGGAGCACCTTGGCCAGGGCAGTGCCCCAGGCGCCGGCGCCCAGCACAGCCACGTTCATCGGGCAGCCTCCTTCTTTCGGAATTGGACGCGATTTTCGGTTCCATCGAACAGGCGGCGGATATTGCGCCGATGTTTGTAGATGGCGAGGACGGCCATGACGGCGGTGACGATAGTGAGGCCCGGGTTGTGGTTAGTGGTGAGCCAGGTGGCAAAGGGCAATGTGACGGAGGCGGCGATGGAACCGAGGGACACATACCGGGTAATCAAGAACATGAGGATCCAGACGACCAGGATTGTGAGCAATGCCCAGGGCGCCAGCCCGCCGATGACGCCGGCAGAAGTGGCAATGCCTTTGCCTCCCTTGAACCCGAGCCAGCAGGTGTAGTTATGTCCGAGAAAAACGGCAATGCCGGCGCAAATGCGCAGGGAATCAACGGGGATGTCTGGGAAGAATTGGGCCAAAGCAGGCGCCGCCAACTGCACCGCGACCCAGCCCTTGAAAGCGTCCACCAGCAGGACCAAGGCGCCCGGCCCCTTGCCGAGAATGCGGAAGGCGTTGGTCGCGCCAATATTGCCGCTGCCGACCGTGCGGATATCCACGCCGCGAGCTTTTGCCACGAGAAACCCGGTTGGAATGGAGCCCAGAAAATAGGCCACAAAAGCCACGGTAATGTATCCGGCAATCGGCACGGCGATACTTTATGAAGCCGCACGCCAGTTAAAAGTCCAAAATGAGAATCCGGGCTCGACGCGTCAAACACTTCTCCCTCTCCCATCCGATGGGAGAGGGCCGGGGTGAGGGTTTTCTGCCCAAGACGTGGCCCAAACACCGGGTTCAAAAAAAGAAAAGAACCCTCACCCTAACCCTCTCCCGTCCGACGGGAGAGGGAACAGAAGCCAGCGCTGGGTAAGGATGCCTCCCGTGAATTAGCCTTTCAGCCCGCTGCCAAAATTGGCACATTGGCTGGCGTGGGAATATCCAAAACACGAGTGCGCGTGGCGGTTGTCGGTGTGGGTTCTTTGGGAAAAGAGCACGCGCGGATCTACGCCGAACTGGCGGCGGCGGGCCATGTGGAGTTTGTGGGGATTTGCGACATCGAAGCCGATGCCGCGCGAAAATGCGGCCAAAGGTATGGCGTTCGCATTTTCAGTTCGGCCGCGGAAGCCGGATCCTGCAGCGATGCCCTGAGCGTTGTCACACCCACCCATTCACACTTTGAGCTGGCCAGCTTGCTGCTCGAGCAGGGCAAGCATGTGCTCCTGGAAAAGCCGATGACTGACAATGCCGCCCAGGCATTCGAGCTCGTGCAAATCGCACAGAAGAAAAGCTGCATTCTCCAGGTCGGTCACATCGAACGATTCAACCCCGTGTTTCGGTATCTGGAATCGGTGGCCACGGAACCCCGGTTCATCGAAGTGCACCGGCTCTCGAAATACCCGGCCCGCAGCACCGACGTCGGCGTGGTGCTGGACCTGATGATACACGATCTGGACGTGGTGCTGGCTTTTGTGAAATCGACAGTGGCGGGTGTGGATGCGGTTGGAATCCCGGTATTGAGCAAGTCCGAGGACATTGCCAATGCGCGGGTTCGATTTGCGAACGGATGCGTTGCCAATTTGACGGCGAGCCGCGTGGCCCCGGAGCGGATGCGGAAGATCCGGGTGTTCAGCGGCGGGTCCAAGCCCAGTTACATTTCGCTGGATTACCGGGCGCAGGAGGGATTCATTTACCGGATTGCGAAGGATGGCGAACAGGAAAGTTCTTTGTTGAAGAAGCTCCTGTCAGCGAAGGAATCGACGATCATCAGTGAATTCGGGGGAAAACGGATAGTCCGGGAGCCGGTGCCGATCGCGAAGGAGGAACCTTTGAAACTCGAGCTGCAAGATTTCGTTGAAAGTGTCCGAGAGAAGCACGCTCCGTTGGTCAGCGGCGAATCCGCGCGGCGCGCGCTGGACCTCGCGCTGGAAATCACGCGACAGATTCAACGGAGCGATGGATAAGCCCGGCCTGCCTTTCTGATTACACTGAGATGAAACCCAAGGAAGTCATGCTCGTTGCGGGAGAAACCAGCGGCGACATGCTGGCTGCGGAGCTCGCAGGAGCGTTGCGCGCGGAGTTGATGGCAATGGACACCGTGTACCCGCCGGATCTTCAACCGCTGTGCACCGGGCTCGAGCCGCGATTCTTTGGCGCGGGTGGGAGCCGGATGAAAGCCGCGGGGGTCGAACTCGCGTTCGACATGACCCAGCATTCGGTCATCGGACTTTGGGAAGCGTTGAGGAATTATTTGAAGTTCCGACGACTGTTTCACCAACTCATTCGCATGGCGCGGGACCGGAGGCCGGACATCATTATCTGTGTCGATTTCGCGGGGTTTAATCGCCGGTTTGCGCATGCGATCCGGAAATACGTGCGCCGGCGGCAGGACTGGTTCCATGACTGGAAGCCTACCATCGTCCAATATGTTTCCCCCCAGGTCTGGGCTTCGCGCGAGGGGCGCGCTTACCAGATCGCCCGCGACTACGACCTACTTTTGAGCATCATCCCCTTCGAGAAATCCTGGTACGCCTCCCGCCTGCCGCAGTTTCGGGTTGAGTTCGTCGGCCACCCAATGGCCGATCGGTTTCAGGGTTTTCAGGGGGCGAATGCGAAGCCGGACGGTCGGCAAACCATTGTCCTGCTGCCCGGAAGCCGATCGGGCGAGCTTGAAAATCATATGCCCGTCATTTTGAGCGCCATGAAACTGATCCGCAATGCGCTGCCAAACGCACGCGCTCTCATGGTGCTGCCGGACGAAACCCTGGCGCAACAAGCCAGGTCGACAGGCGTGCCCACGGACATCCAAATTCAAATCGGCGGTTTGCCGGAGGCCCTGGCGCAAGCGGATCTGGCCATTGCGTCCACAGGCACAGTGACCCTGGAATGCGCGTTTTTCGGCGTGCCTACGGTGACCCTCTATAAAACGTCCTGGATCACCTTCCAAATCGCCATGAGCATGGTCAAGGTAAGCTCGGCGACCATGCCCAACCTGCTGGCCAACGAGGAGGTTTTTCCCGAGTTCCTCCAGGGCGCCGCCACGCCTGAAAATATTTCGCACGCGGCGTTGCTGTTGCTCATGGACCAGAAAGCTCGCGAGCGAGTGAAAGCCGCGCTGGCCAGGGTCGTCGCCGGCCTGGGAGGCCCCGGCGCCAACCGGCGCGCGGCAAAAGCCATCATCACCCAAAGATGGCCCGATGCGGCATCAAGGCTCTCGCTTCAGCCCTGATTGGATGTCCTTCAACGACACGCCTAGAGCCGCCAGGGCGACGCGGTTCAAGGCTTCCACGGATCCGCTGAGGTGGAAAGTCCGATGCACATGGGAAAGGCTTTGCCCGAGCGCAAGAGCGGCTGCCGGGGAAGACGTCTCCATCTCGCAGAACGGACCCAGGGGCTTCGCTCCAGGCGATGGCGGACCGTCGTTGTAACTGTTGAGCGCATCCCCGCCATAGGGATTGTCCTGAATTTTCCAAAGCGAATTCACGTAATCGACCACCCCCTCGGGCTGCGAAAACTGAACGATGGTCAGGACCTTGTTTTCCGCGTCATAGCTTCCCAGCACGGCTTTGCTGCGCCTGGGATTGACACCAATTTTACTCCGGAACTTTCCATCTCCGCTGAAAAAAATCGCGT
>DASRKU010000178.1:0-4543 GCA_035648815.1 Verrucomicrobiia bacterium
GAGAATCGACCGCTGTTCGGACGGCGGGTTGTCGTCACCCGCACTCGCGAGCAGGCAGGCTCGTTGTCCAGGCAACTGGGGGTATTGGGCGCGGACGTGATCGAGCTCCCCGTCATCCGCATTGCGTTGCCGGATCGCAAAACCGATATTGTGGACGCGCTGCTGGAACTGAACTCCTACAGCTGGCTGGTTTTCACAAGCCCCAATGGCGTCACGTCCTTTTTTGACTTGTTCTTCAAACGATTCGAAGATCTGCGCGACATCGGGGGAACCCGCATTGCGGCCATAGGACCGGGCACCGCCGCCAGGCTGAAGGAACTCCATTTGAAAGTTGATTTAATGCCCGAGGAAGCGACCGCCGCAAAAGTCGCCGCGGCATTCAAGAAGTTCGAATCGATCGAGAACCTCAAGATTTGCCTGGTGCGCGCGCAGGTGGCAAATCCGGACTTGCCGCAGAAGCTCCTGGAGCTTGGCGCGATTGTGGACGACGTTGCCGTGTACAAGACTGTGGCGGAGACGGAAGATCCTGCGGGCGCATCCGCCCGGCTGGCGGAGACAGGGGCGGACTGGGTTACATTTACGAGCGCATCGACAGTTGAGCACTTTCATGCGCGCTTGAATTTGCCCGCGTTGGTCGGGAAATTTCCTCGAATAAAACTGGCCTCCATCGGCCCCGAAACAAGCCACGCCCTCCGGGCATTGGGATTGGAACCAGCGGTCGAAGCAAAAGTCCACACCGTTGAAGGCTTGGTGGCGGCGCTCTTGAAAAAAGCCGTGAAAGAAGGTTGATAACTGGGTCGCGCGGCAAACCGGAAACCCTCACCCCGACCCTCTCCCATCCGATGGGAGAGGGAGAATGGGTGAACGCGTTGGGTGCAAACCATGGCGCAATAAACCTTAAAGCGTTCGGCTCCTGTTCCCTCTCCCATCGGATGGGAGAGGGTTAGGGTGAGGGTCCGGGCTGTGATTTCCCGCTTGGCTTGTCTCCGGCAGTTTTTTATCGTCCAGCCATGCGACCGCTTCGAGCGCTGGCCGTTTATATCGCAGTGGTTTTCATCGGCGGCGCGCTCCTTGCCCCGTGGTTGTATTGGCTGGTCCAGTTGGGCGCCGGCGTTTTTCCCAAGCTTGCGCACAGTCCTTTTCACCGGTTCGTCCATCGCTCACTCCTGGGCCTTGCCATCCTGGGTGTGTGGCCCTTGCTGAAAGCCTCCGGGACGGCCTCCCTGCGCGACGCCGGCCTGGTCAGACCGGGGGGACAATGGGGCAGGCTCGGTGGTGGTTTGCTGCTCGGTTTTGTTTCGCTGGCGCTCGTGGCCGGGTTCGCCCTGGCCAGTGGCGCCCGCCAATTCAACACAAGCCTCTCCGCAGGGCAATGGGTGGCAAAGATCGCAGGAATCACCCTGACCGCGCTCGTTGTGGCGGTGCTCGAGGAAATCCTGTTTCGCGGCGCGATCTATGGCGCGCTGAAAAAAATCTTCCACTGGAGATTTGCCCTGGTGTTGAGCAGTGTCCTTTATGCCTTCGTCCATTTCATCAGCCCCGCAACCAGCACGGAACCGGTCACCTGGATCTCCGGTCTTGAGTTGCTGCCCCGAATGTTGCGCGGATTTGCCGACGCGCACGCGCTCCTGCCTGGCTTTTTCAACCTGACTCTCGCAGGGGTCCTGCTGGGCCTGGCCTACCAGAGGACCGGCAATTTGTATTTCTCGATCGGCCTGCACGCGGGGTGGATCTTCTGGCTCAAAGCCTACGGGGCCATCACCCACCCCGTGCCCGGCGCCAACTCCGCCTGGTGGGGGATGGGCGCGCCCACCAACGGGTGGTTCGCCCTCCCGGTGCTTGCCGCCACGATCGTTTTCTTCATGCAACTGCGCGCGGGCCGAAAACAAGGGTTTGGATTATGAGCATCATGGATGGATGCCTGGAATGGCTGAATGTGGCGCTTGGGTTCGTTTACCCGGAAGTGTGCCAGAACTGCGGAGAACAACGGGCGACGCCGGCCGAAGGCTTTATCTGCGAGCGGTGCCGGAACCAGGTAAAATTCATCCACCCGCCGTTCTGCGAGCGGTGCGGGCTTCCGTTCGAAGGGGACATTACGACTCCATTCGAGTGCGGCAATTGTCGCGGAATGGATTTTTATTTTGATTCAGCGCGGTCGGCAGTTGCGGCGCGCGGCGTGGTGCTGGAAGCCATACACCGCTACAAGTACCGGCGGGCGCTGTGGTTCGAGCCTTTTCTTGCAGACCTGCTGCTGAGAAAAGCGGTGCCTGAATTGATGCGGGAGCGGTGGGATTGGATTGTGCCTGTGCCCTTGCACCCGCTGAAGGAGCGAGAGCGCGAATTCAACCAGGCCGAGCGACTGGCCGGCATTTTGGGCCGCGCATGCAGGATTCCAGTGGCGTCAGGCTTCCTAAAACGCATCGCTCCCACCCGCACTCAGACGAAGCTCAGCCGGTCCGAGCGGGCGGAGAATGTGCGCGATGCCTTTGCTCCCGGGCAGGGCTGCCGGAACCTTCGCGGCCAGCGTATCGTGCTGATAGACGACGTATTTACGACGGGCGCAACGACCAACGCATGCGCCCGGCTGCTCCGAAAGGCGGGAGCGGATGACGTTTGTGTCTGGACAGTTGCCCGCGGACTCTGAATATTAGGCACATTAGCGGAATGAGCATGGACGTGAATGTGGCCAGGATGGAAATGGATTGGGACCGGGAGGTGCCAGCCCAGAAGCTTCAACGTTTTTAAATGGCCACCACTACATTTACGAAAAAGTCGCTGGGCCTGGAGACCACGGAGCCCGGAGTCACGCCCCCGCCGCCCTCCAACAACAGCACCAACTTCATCAAGAAGCCAAAGCTGGCGTCCAAGTCGAAGAAGCGCGAAATCCCCGAGGGGCTGTGGACCAAATGCCCGAAATGCAGCACGATGGTTTTCGACAAGGAACTGGACGAAAACCTCAAGGTATGCGCCCATTGCCAATACCATTTTCCCATCAGCGCCCGGGAACGGATTCATTCACTTGTCGAAACCTGCACGTTCGAGGAAATGGATCCGGACATGACCAGCGTGGACATCCTGAAGTTCACCGGCGTTGCCGCGTACACTGACAAGCTGCAGGATTACCAGAAATCCACCGGCCTCAAAGACGCCATCATCACCGGGATCTGCAAGATCGGCGAATACCGCGCTGGACTGGGAGTGATGGATTTTAGTTTCCTCGGGGGATCGATGGGGTCGGTGGTGGGTGAAAAGCTGACGCGGCTGATTGAGAAAGCGACGGAAAAGGAACTGCCGCTGATCATCATTTCGACCAGCGGCGGCGCGCGAATGTATGAAGGCATGTTCAGCCTGATGCAGATGGCCAAGACGTGCGGCGCGCTGGCTTACCACAGCCGCGCGAAGCTGCCTTACATCAGCGTCCTGACGCATCCCACGACAGCGGGCGTGATGGCCAGTTACGCCACGGTCGGTGATTTGATTATCGCCGAGCCTGGGGCCATGATTGGATTTGCCGGACCGCGCGTGATTAAAGACACCACGCAGGCGGAGTTGCCGCCCGGATTTCAAACAGCCGAATTCCTGCTCGACCGCGGGCTTATTGACTCGATTGTTTCCCGCAAGGAGATGAAGGAACGATTATCGGACTACCTGGGATTTCTGACTGCGTCGCGCAAGGCTGCCGCGAACGGCGCCTAAGCCGGGACGGCCGCCGCAAGGCGCTTTCATAACCGGCGCGAGTCTTCTGCTCCTAATGCCGCATTGCGCCCCCTGGGAACTTTCCCGAGGTGGAACGCAATGAAATCCTGGAGGAACCATTTCAGTTGCGCGGACTGCGCCGGGGTTGACCGGAGGCGCCGGACGGCGGTCCAGTCATTGGCAGCCAGGTCCGCGGCAATCCGCCGGGTTCCGGCCGGCAATTGGCTGCCCTGCACATCGGGTTGAAGACCCAATTCGTGGAGGAATTTCAGTTCGAATGAATAAACCATTTCCGCCTGAATTGCGCCGCCGGGCAACGCATCCAAAAAGCCGCGCATGAGTTCGTACGGACCAGGCAATGGAGTTTCCCTCTCCGTGCCCTGCTCCACCAACCCGGCGGCATACGCAGCCTGGCGCAGGAGACCCAGTTCACGCCGCAAGGGCGCGTGCGTGTCCCGCAGATTGATTTCCCGCAACGTGTGCAGCTCCGACCTGCGGCTGCGGGCAAAGCTGAATTCGGCTTCGTAAAACAAATCGAGTTTCCCCCGGAACGGAGATTTTGCCCGCAACGCTCCCTTGGCAATCGTGCTCAACCGCCCCAAGGCGGGTGTCAGCCACCACACAATCAGGCTCGTCTCGGTAAACCGGCGTGTGCGAAAAATGATGCCGTGAACGGACTCGATCATCTCCTGAAATCGAAATTGGTTCTATTCGGTTTGGAACCGTCGAAGCTCACGAGACAGCATGCCCGGCCGGCTTATGTCCTCCGATGTGGGAGGCATCCGGCGCAATGGCGCCGAGGCTGATGATGTACTTGATGCCGTCCGCGACGGACATGCTGAGGCGC
>DASRKU010000179.1:0-7654 GCA_035648815.1 Verrucomicrobiia bacterium
GCATCCGGATAACCCCAAAGCTGCCGAGGCGCTCGCCGGAAATATCCGCTCGCGCCTGCCCTGCCTGTGGGCGACGCCCTGCGGACGCGGCTGCGCGGTGAAAGCCAATTACCAGTCGACCACGGTCCATCTGCCGCCGGCGCTGGCCACCGGGAATCTCGACATCATTACCAACGCCATGGTGCGGGAAGTCAGTGTGGATGAAAACGGAAAGGCCACAGGCGTGCAGTACATCGACAAGACGACCGGCAAAGAATCGCACGTCAAAGCGCGGGTCGTGGTGCTTGCGGCCAGCGGTTGCGAGTCGGCCCGGATCCTCTTGAATTCAAAGAGCGCGCGTTTTCCCCAGGGCCTTGCCAATGGCAGCGGCATGGTCGGGAAATATCTCATGGACACCGTCGGCAGCAGTTTGATGGGACAGATTCCAGCGCTGGAGAATTGTCCGCCCCACAATGAAGACGGCGCCTCGGTGATGCATATGTACGTGCCCTGGTGGCAGTATCGGGAGCAGCAGGCGCACAAGCTGGATTTTCCGCGCGGCTATCACATCGAGTTTGGAGGCGGCCGACGCATGCCCGAGGTGGGGATATTTGACGGGTTGGAAGCCCTCACCGGCGGGAGTTATGGCCGAAAGTTCAAGCAGGATGCCCGCCGTTACTATGGGAGCTTCGTCGGTTTTTCCGGCCGTGGCGAAATGATTCCCAACGAGGACAGCTATTGCGAAATCGATCCTGACAGGAAGGATGCCTGGGGCATTCCCGTCCTGCGTTTTCATTTCAAATGGTCCAAACACGAGATGACGCAGGTCACGCACATGCAGTGGACGTTCGCGCAAATTATCGAGGCAATGGGAGGCACAGTGTTTGGAAAGGAGCCGGTGGACGGAACCAAAGCGATTTCCACCGGCGGTTCCGTCATCCATGAAGTCGGAACGACGTGCATGGGTTCGAGCCCGAAACACTCGGCGCTGAACATGTTTTGCCAGGGGTGGGAAACCAAAAATCTTTTCGTGACGGACGGCGGGCCTTTTGCGTCCAATGCCGATAAAAACCCGACCCTGACGATCATGGCCAATGCGTGGCGCGTCTGCGATCACATTGCCGCGGAGATCAAGAAAGGAAACCTATGAAAACGCCTGGCCGAATGGACCGGCGTGAAGCAATTAAATGGATGCTGTCGGCGACGGCCGCCGTTTCCATGCTTCATCTTCGCACTTTCGGAGCGCCCGCAACCCGGGGTTACGGGACCGATCCGAACCTGATGGATTACTATTCGCCAGGCGATTTCTGGCCGCTCACGTTCAGTTCCCACCAACGCGAAACGGCAGCCGCCTTGTGCGACACCATCATACCGGCCGACGATCAATCGCCCGCTGCCAGCGCTGTCGGCGTCACCGATTTCATCGACGAATGGATCAGCGCGCCCTACCCCGCGCACGCGCAAGACAGGAAGGAAATCCTCGATGGGCTTGACTGGCTCGACCGTGAATCCAAACGCCGATTGCAAGAGCGCTTTGTGGACTTGTCTGGCGAACAGAAGGAACGCATTTGCGATGACATCTGCGACCTGGGCCAGGCAAAACGCGGGTTCATCCGTGCCGCGCGCTTTTTTGCGAGGTTCAGGAATCTTACCGCGGGCGGATTTTACACGACGCGCCAGGGCCAGAAAGATCTTCAATATGTTGGCAACGTGGCGTTGACCCGGTTCGACGGCCCTCCTCCGGAGGTGCTGGCCTATCTCAAGCTGCAGGAGTGAAAGTTAGCCGCGTTCTCACGAAACGCGGTCACGGGCACACGCTTTACTCCAATTCTTCCGGCTGATAGTCTTGCCCCGTCACATGTCCAAGTCGCTGCTGGCCTGATTATGATTCAAGTCGAGGGTCTGACGAAATTATACGACGAGTTCGTCGCCGTCGATCAACTCTCCTTCCGTGTCCAACCCGGCGAGATCATGGGATTGGTCGGGCCCAACGGCGCCGGAAAAACCACCACGATGCGGTGTCTGTCCGGGATTATTCCACCGACTCGCGGCGCCATTCACATCTGCGGCATCGACCTGGCCCGCGATCCGATAGCCGCCAAAGGCCAACTGGCGTTTTTGACGGACGAACCCAGGTTGTTCGATTACCTCACCGTTCAACAGCACCTGGCGTTCACAGCGCGGATTTACCAGGTGCAAAATTACGAGCCCCTCGCCCGCCAGCTTCTGCAGGAACTTGAACTCTCAGAAAAATCCAACGCCCTTCCGGGAGAACTCTCGCGCGGCATGAAGCAAAAACTGGCAATCGCCTGCGGGCTGCTCCATTCCCCGAAAGTGATTTACCTCGACGAACCCCTGACCGGGCTCGACCCGCTTGGCATCCGGCGAATGAAAAGTTCCATCCAGCAGCGCGCCCGCGACGGCGCCGCCATTATCGTCAGCTCCCACCTCCTCCACCTGGTCCAGGAAATCTGCTCCCATATCCTCATCCTCAAAAACGGAAAGAAAATCATCGAGGGCACACTGGACCAGATCAAACGGACTTACGCCGAACAGGCTGATGATGCGAGCCTGGAAACGGTGTTTATCCGCGCGACGAGCGAAACCGAGGCGGTGCCATCCAGTTCCCAGCCGCCGATCCAGCCATCCTGATGTTTTCGGCCCTTTTCTACTACCAGTATCACTCGTTTAGGAACCGTTTGACGGCGCGGATCAAGCGCCTGCGTCAGCCGAAATACCTGGTCGGGGCGATTGTCGGCGGGATCTATTTTTACTTCTATTTTTTCCGCTACTTTTTCAAAGGAGCAAATCCTTACTGGAAAGGCTCTCCTTTGGGAGAGCATGCAGTCCTTCTGGAGTTGATCGGAGCGCTCGTCCTCATGGTCATTGTCGTCCTGGCATGGGTGGTTCCCCACGGACGCGCGGCCCTGACGTTCTCCGAAAGCGAAGTGGCGTTTCTTTTCCCTGCGCCAATCGGCCGTCGCGACCTGATCCATTTCAAGCTGATGCGTTCGCAGGCGAGGATCTTCTTCAGCGCCCTGTTGCTCACGATCTTCAGCCGGCGGATGGGCGGAAGCGCATGGATTCATGCCGCAGGTTACTGGCTGTTGCTCTCGACATTGAACCTGCATTTCATCGGCTCCTCGTTCGCACGCTCGATCCTCCTGGACCGCGGAATTTCAAACTGGATCAGGCGGACGGTGGTTTTCATCCTGGTCTTGCTTGCCGGAATCGCGGTGGTGCTGTGGGCCAAACGCACTCTGCCGTCCTTCGATTTTACCAATGCGCCGAATGCCCGGGCAATTTCGGAATACGCCGAACGCGTCCTGACCTCGGGTCCTGCGTTGTATTTGCTGTATCCATTTAGATTGCTGGTGCGCCCGTATCTTGCGGCGGATGGAATGGCTTTCCTTGCTGCGCTGGGGCCGGCTTTGCTGCTCCTCGTGATGCACTATTTCTGGGTCGTCTATTCCGATGTCGCATTCGAGGAAGCGTCTGTGGAAGCCTCGAAAAAGCTGTCGGAACGGATCGCCGCGGCGCGATCCGGGAATCTCCACGGCGTGAGAGGCAAAAGGCGGGCTAAACGGGCGCTGTTCAAACTGGCGCCCACCGGCCCTCCGGCTGTCGCGTTGCTCTGGAAAAACATGATCAGCGCCGGACAGGCCTTCACGTGGCGGATCTGGATCATTATCGCCATTCCTTGTGTGAGCGCCTACTTCGCGCTGGGAAACAACATGCACGGTCCGGAATTATTTTCGGTGCTGGCGATTGTCATGGCTGTTCTCCTGGGCTGGTCCATGCTGCTGGGCCCGCAGGTCGTCCGGCAGGATCTCAGACAGGACCTCGCGGTGGCGGATATCCTGAAGAGCTACCCAATGAAAGGCTGGCAGTTGGTCCTGGGCGAGCTGCTGGCGCCGGCGCTGATCCTCACATTGGCGCAGTGGTTGATGGTCGTCTTTGCCGCCGCATTTTTATTGCACGCCCGCGGATTGCGCGATGGCTTGCTGCCAATCGCCCTGGCAATCTCCGCCCTCGTCCTGCTTCCCGTCATCAACATGCTCCTTCTTCTGATTCCGAACGCCGCCGTCCTGCTGTTCCCCTCCTGGATGCAAACCAGCAAGGAAGGACCTCGCGGTATTGAAGTCACGGGTCAACGGCTGATCCTATTGCTCGGTCAAGTCCTGGTTTTCTCCGTCTCGATGCTGCCCGCCGCGGCTGTTTTCGCCGTGATCTTTTTCATAACCAAACTCGCCGTGGGACTGTCTCCTGCCGTGCTGCTGGCCTCCGTGGCATCCGCGGTGACGTTGGCCATCGAAGTCAGCGCTGGCATCTATCTCCTGGGTCACCTCTTCGAACGATTTGATCTTTCCGCGGAACTGAGTCCGTAAACCAAGGGTGCACCCGTCTCGTTCACACTGTAGCAGTCGACGTGAGGAGACTCTGATCAAACTGCAGAGCTGAACATCCAACAACCAACATCCAACAACCAGGCCCGTCTCTGGCGCACTCCGTTTAAAAAGAAATGCGTCCCTGCGGCCCATCCGGGGCGAAATGCCATAACGCGGACGAAGGAGGATGGGCCGTCAGGGACGTTGTTGGTTCATTCGCGTTGCGCAGTGGTTAACGACTGCGCAACACGACCCCCACTGAAATGGAGCACAACCAACGTTATGCTCAGAAAAACTTCGCGGCGCCAAACCGCACTTCGCAATTTCATCTGAAGTTGCATGTATTATTGGCTGACTCCCACGCGATAAAAGCCATTGGTGCCGCTCACTGGCAGAGCGAACGTACCCTGGCCGCCTGCTACGAACGCGCTGCCGGGAACCGTCAGCCACGTTGGATCATTGAGAGCGCCCTTGTATTGGACCTGGTAATTCCTTCCGAGCAACGCCGGCCAGCTCAAACTCACGACGCCATTCGCAAACGCGCCTTGCGAAATCCGAACCTGCAACACCGACCCGGAATTGGTGGGGATTGTTCCTGCCAGATATTCCTGCAGGTTCGACATGCCATCGAGGTCGGCGTCATCTCCGGCCCGGGATAAATCCGATGCGAGGCCGGTTGCATGGCCGAACATCTGCAGCATCCACCAGTCGGGAATGCCATCGCCGTCGCTGTCGAGCGGCGTGCCGGCTTCGGGGATGGATGCGGCGAAAGCATCCGGCATGCGATTCAAATCTCCAGGAGCCAACCCAGAGCCCAGGTCCAGGAAAGCCACTGTATTTCCGAGACTGCTGATGGCCGGGCGTGAAGCCCAGCATACCGGACTGTTGACGGAGTGGCCGCGGGTCAGGACCGTGCTGGCGCCGATGCTGCGATCGAACAGGAATACACTGGGCGGCGAATTCGTATCGCCCGGAATGGTATTCGTGATGCCGCTCCGAAAAGCAACAAAACGACCGTCGCCGCTCAGCACCGGTCCATCGGACAGCACGTGCATGCTGCCGGTGCTCGGACCGGTAACGCCCACCAACGTCAAAGTCCCCGTGACTAAATCATAAAGATATACCTTGTTCGTTCCATCGTCTCCCGATGCGAAGTTGCTGGACGAGACAAAGGCGAAATAGCGGCCATCGTCGCTCCACGGCGCTGAATTGAAAGTAATTGTGGAGTGTGGAATTGAGACCAGATTGGATCCAGTTGCGACGTTATCGACGTACAAGTCGCCGCCGACCTGATAAAGGACCCGGCCGCCGTCCGGGCTCAGGGAAATGTTGGTTGTCTGAATTGATTTCAAATAGATATTGTCGTTGGCCTGGGAATCCCAGACGCGCATACCCCATGGAGACGGAGCACGATATACGACGCCATACGCAACATAGCGACCGTCCCTGCTGATGGAAGGTCCGGAGCAGGCGCTGTACGCTTCGAGGGTCCCTGGCGGGAATTGACCGTTCGTGGCCGGATTCAGCAGGGTTACCACCCCGGATTGCATATCGCGCCAATACACTCTGGGGCCAGTAGGTCCGTATTGAACCCTTCCAGCCATGTTGCCTGCGAGGCTGAGGAACGCCACGTATCGTCCGTTTTGACTCAGAACGGGCGCAGAACAATCTCCGTCGGCGCGTGACAAGCCATTGGTGTTAACACTCACCAGTGCCGTCGTGCCAGACTGCAGGTCATACAAATAGAGATTATCTGAATTCGTGGTGAGAGTAGGCGACGAAGAATTCGTCGATGAACCCATGCTGATGAATGCAACGTAACGGCCATTTGCGCTGATAACCGGTTGGGCGATGCTCCCTCTCACATCCGATGCATCTCCGATTGGCGCGCTGGCCAAAAAGGTGGTTCCCGTCTGAAGGTCGCGCACAAAGGCGTCCGGCTGATTGTTCGTATCATTCAACACAAGATCATCCCCCATGCTCATGAACGTCACGTACCGCCCGTCCGCGCTGACGGAAAACGGCGATAGCCCATAAGCGCCCGCTGTTTGCTCCACCACCGTAGGATCTCGTCTTGAAATCAACTCGTTCCTTCCAGAGTTCACGTCCCGCACGATCACGTCGGTTGCATTGTTCTTATCCAAATCAACCAGGCCTCCGTCCGGAGAGCTAAAGGCGACAAACCGCCCGTCGGCACTCATGCTCAAGGACGCCAACTCGTCGTCCGAGGACCCAACGCCGTTCGTGTCCTTATCCACCAGATCCATCATTCCGAAGTACAGATCGCGTCGATAAATATGGAATCCGTTTGAAACAGCGGTGGACACAAGATTGGTTGCGTTGCTCAGGAACAGCACGAACCGGCCATTTGGCGTCATCAACGGATTTCGTGAAGCGGTATTGGTCGGAACTCCGCCGGTGTTCCCGCTCACCAGCGCGTCCGCCAGCGTCTGTGAATCCCAGAAATGCACCGAGGAATGCAGGTTGCCGGGCCCTTCACTCTTCACATACGCGACATAGCGTCCGTCGAGTGTCATTTCAGGGCCAAACCCTTCGTCGTAATCCGGAGGCCCAGCAATTCCGTTCGTACTGATGATCGCCGTTACCGCATTCAACGAGTCATACCGCAGGACCAGGGCGGAATTTGTTGAATCGGCAGTCGCGGCTTTGAAGGATACGTATCGGCCGTCATCGCTAAGTTTCGGACGGCAGGATAAAACGTTGGTGGCGCCGATCGCGCCGAATGCCAGCGCGGAAGCATCGACACTCGCCCGGCGCGTGACGCCGGTAAAACGGTCTCGAATGTAAACCTCGCCCGGCGAATTCGTCGGTGTTGCGGCGGTCAATCCCCCGGCGGTGCTGAACCAGGCCACAAACCGGCCGTCGGGCGTCAACACAGGACTGGCTATTGTTTCGACGGAGCTGCTGGAACGCACGGCTCCCGGGGTTGCCAGCCATGTGGTTTGAGTCAAGAGATCGCGGACGAACACATCGGGGATGTTGTTTGTGTCGCCCGCGACCAGGTTGCTGGCACTGCTGATGAACGCGATGCACGTGGCGTCAGGAGTCATTACGGGCTCCGTGGAAGGGCCGTTTCCGAAGCCACCGTCCACCGCGACACTGATCAGTCGTGTGGTCCCGGTCACGACATCGCGCAGGAAGATATCGGTGCCATCGCGGAAAAAGTTTTTGTTGGTATCGCCCGCGACAAGATCGCTGGCATCGCTCTGGAAAACCACGTACCGGCCATTGGCGGAAACCTGGCCAAGAACGGAGTTGCTGTTGCC
>DASRKU010000180.1:0-4036 GCA_035648815.1 Verrucomicrobiia bacterium
GTTCCGGCGTCGTGCTCATCTACGTCCTCAAAGGCGGCCTGACCTCGGCCATCTACACCGAGGTGCTGCAGTTCTTCATGATCGTCCTTGGCTTTGCCCCCGTAGTTTACCTCGGCCTCAAAGACGTGGGAGGCTGGGATGGAATGACCAAGTCGCTGCAGACCGTGGCGACGCACCCTGCGGCGTTGAACCTGGGAACCAATTCATACCCGGCCGATGCCTGGACCAGCGCATGGAAACCCCTGGTTGCCGGTCCCGCCGCCAACCCAATGGGGGTCGATATATTTGCCATGGTGTTCGGCCTCGGGTTCGTGCTTTCGTTCGGATACTGGTGCACAAACTTCCTGGTTGTCCAACGCGCCATGGCCGCCAAGAACATGAGCGCCGCCCGGCGCACGCCTCTCATCGCCGCCGTCCCGAAGATGCTGTTTCCCGCATTGGTGATCCTGCCTGGAATGATCGCAATCGCCCTCACCTCCATGCCGAACAAGGATTATCGCATCCCGCCTCCGATCGTCAGCACTGAGGCCTACAACCACGCGGTGGAGGTCGTCAAAACGTCCGCCGCCCTGGAACCCGCTGCGGCAGTCAAAGCAGTCGGTGACGCTTTGGGCAAAAAAGTGGACGCGGGCCGGGTGGAAGCGATGGTCAAGAGCGCCGGACGGCTCAACGATGCGGAAATCAAACAGGGCCTTTATAATTCGATCGCAGAGTACGATTACGACGGAGTGATCCAGTCGCTGGTTAAGAAATACTGCCCGACCGGGCTGTTGGGGCTGGCGTTGACGGCGTTGCTGGCGTCGTTCATGTCGGGCATGGCCGGCAATGTCACCGCCTTCAACACCATTTGGACGTATGACATCTACCAGGCTTATTTCGCCAAAAACAAGAGCGACCAGCACTATTTCTCGATGGGGCAGTTCATGACGGTGTTTGGAATCTTGTTGAGCATCGGCTGCGCATACTTTGCCAGGAGATACAACAATGCGATGGATATCATCCAATTGGTATTCAGCTTTGTGAATGCGCCGTTGTTTGCCACGTTCCTGCTCGGAATGTTTTGGGCTCGCTGCACCGGCACTGGAGCTTTCTTCGGGCTGTTCGGCGGCATCGGCTGCTCCGCGCTGGTGCACGGCTTGACGACTGCCGAGGGCAAAGGAGGCTGGCTCGGCGGCAATCTCCATGTGTTCCCATCCACCATGGCCCAGAATTTTTGGCTGGCTACCTTCGCCTTCCTGGTTTGCTTCACTCTCACCCTGGTTATTTCGCTGCTGACGGAGCGGACCAAGACAAATGAAGACCTCAAGGGCCTGGTGTATTCGCTGACTCCAAAGCTCAAGGATGAGGAGAAATCCTGGTACTTGAGGCCCGCCACCGCCGGCATCGTCCTGCTCATCTGTTGTGTCATCCTGAATTTTATCTTCCGCTAAAGAAAGAAACGAACTTATGGGACTCGATCTACGTTGGCCAATCGGACTGATGTTCAGCCTGCTCGGCGCCATGTTAACCATCACGGGTCTGATCACCACGTCCGACCCGGAAATGAGCAAACGCTCCCTTGGCATCAACATCGACCTGTGGTGGGGCCTGGTCCTGCTGGTGTTCGGCGCATTCATGCTGCTCATGGCCAGACGCGCCGCCAAGCAACAGCTTCAGCAAGAGCAGGAGACCGAGAAGAAGTAAAGGGAAGGTCGAAGTGCGAAGTGCGAAGGACGAGCTGAGGCGGACTCTGGAACGTGTTCGTGATCATGTCTTTGTGCTTCAATATCAGCACCTTGCGATAAATCCGCCCGGCCTCTTCGACTTCACATGCGCCCTGCGGTAAATTGGGGGGTCATGGTTTCCGCTGTCGATCCAATCAAAGGACTTGAAAGAAAACCGGCATCGCCTCTGGCTCAGGTCAGGCGTTATGCCGGCGAGGTGGTGTATATCTATGCCTTCGATGTGGCTTACGATATGACGCGGCAGCCTGTCCGGGAACTCCTGGGACAACCAGTTGCGCAATTCGTGGTGGATGCCAGCAAACGCAGTCCCAGGCACCTGTTTTTTTATCGACCGCAAATGGTTCGCTTGCCCCCGCTGGAACGCATCGGGCCAGGCGGACCATTGCGTGTCGAACGGATCGTCAAGCTTCTGCCTGTGGGCGCCATCAGCATCACCGTCCGGGTGCCTTTCGAGGTGCAGCGCATCGAGGACCTGGTCGGTTATCATGATTTGCAGTTCAGCAACGGCTCCTTGCACGACGAAGTGCGCCGACTGGCGGAGGATGTTCGGCGGGAACTGGCGCCGTTCTATATTCGTCCAGTGCCCCAGCTTGTTGAGGAGGAAGCCTATACTGTTTTTTGCATCGAATCGCCGCTGCTGATCGAAGACGGGACCCAGATCAGCGCCGAATCCTGGTGGCGCGCGAATCGGCGCGCGGTGGCTTCCCTGCTGACGCAGGAACCGGATATCGCCCACCTTTCGAAGCAGGAAGCCGACGAATCGACCGGGCGCTACCTGAGCTACTACGAACACGACCTTGTCGTGGTGGACTGGGACGCGGCGCTGATAATCGATCAGCGGCAGAACTTCGATGAGACACTTTACGTGATGGAGCTGGCCAATCTGCAGCTTGCCGAGCTGGAAGCTTACGATCGGATTCTGGATGACTCGCTGGAACGGGCGTATCGCGACCTGACGTCACGCCCGATCCGGGGGCGGACCAACCTGTTATTGCGCGAATTGCGGGAGTTGCGAATCGACCTGGCTCGATTCAGCGATGAGCTGTCCAACATCACGAAGTTTTTCGGCGATTGGCACCTCGCCCGCATTTACGAGAATATTTCCGCCCGGTTCCATCTCTCCGACTGGCACAAATCGCTGGATGGAAAGCTGAAGACGCTGGCCGACCTGTACCAGTTGCTCAATCACGATCAAACAAACCGTTGGATGTTGATCCTTGAGATGACCATCGTCCTGCTGTTTGTGATCGACCTGGTGATCTTGTTCCTCGGAATCAAACACTGACAGTGGTAGGGCTGCGCTGTGCGCAGCCGGACGCGCGCAGCGCGCCCCTACCAACAGCCATCACAGCACGGGTGTCTCTTGCGGCGTCAATGCCAACTCCAGCTTTTCTGTTCTCCGAATCACCGTGAGAATCGACTTCTGGCCAATGCGATTTCCCGTTAACAGTTTGTGCAGCACGTCTATGGTGGCCACCGGTTGTCCTTCGAAATCGACAATGACATCCCCTTTATGCACGCCCGCGCGGGCGGCGGGACTGTCCGGTGCGACTGAAATCACCTGGACTCCGGTTGCTGCAGGAAGCTGGAAAAATCGCATCACCCGCCGATGCAATGACGTGTTCTGGCCTCCCACACCAATGTAACTGCGGCGGATTTTGCCATCCTTGATAAGCCATCCGGCAACATATTTGGCCGTGTCGATGCCGATGGCAAAACAGATGCCCTGCGCCGGCAGTATGACTGCCGTGTTCACGCCGATGACTTGCCCTCGAGAGTTGACCAGCGGACCGCCCGAATTGCCCGGGTTCAATGAGGCATCGGTCTGAAGAACGTCATCGATCAGCCGCCCGGTCCTGGCCCGGAACGTCCGTCCGAGCGCACTGACGACACCCGCGGTGACAGTGCATTGGAACCCGTAAGGATTCCCGATGGCAATCGCCACTTGCCCCACTCTGATTCCCTTGGATTCCCCGAGCTCCACGGCCGGGAGCCGGGGCGCGTAGATGCGGATGACCGCCAAATCCGTGTCCGGATCGTCGCCGACGACGTGGGCGTCGGGTCGCCGGCCGTCTGCCAGCACGACCTCGATCTTTCGGGCGCCGTGCACGACATGGCTGTTGGTGAGGGCAAATCCGTCCTGGGTGATAATAAATCCGGAGCCGCTGCCGACCCGCTCTCCATTTTTACGTTGCACCTCGATGTTGATGACCGAGGGGCTGACCTTGTCCGCGGCATGGACCACAGCCCTGGAATAGGCATCCAGCAAAGCATCATCGCCGCGCGGGCCGGGCTCCTGATGAGGCAGGACC
>DASRKU010000181.1:0-5138 GCA_035648815.1 Verrucomicrobiia bacterium
CATTTGGCGGGATTCAAACAATTCCTTCTCCGCCCGTTTGCGCTCGGTGATGTCGTGGATGATCACCTGGGCCGCGGGTTTGCCCTCAAAGAGAATGGGAGCCGCCGCCGCTTCCACGTCCACTACCCTCCCATCCAGGCGCACATATTTCTCCTCCAGGAGCGGCACGGGTTCATGTTTGTCGCGAATCCTGGTCATGCGTTCGAGCACGATGGCCCGATGATTTGGATGAATGAGATCGAGTACGGGTTTGCCCAGCAACTCGTCCGGGCGGGAGGCGCCGAACAGGCTCAGCCCGGCCTTGTTGATGAATGCAACCTTGCCTTCACTTTCAATAAAAATCGAGTTAGGAGACATTTCCACCAACTGGCGATAATGCGCCTCGCTCTCGCGCAAGGTTTCCTCCGCGCGCTTGCGTTCCGCGATGTCCCGCGAGATGGCCTGCAGGCTGTTGACTTGACCATCTTTGAGCATCAGCCGCGCGGAGGTCTCCACCAGTAAAGAGCGGCCGTTCTTTGCAATCAATTCACATTCAAACGTCGTGGAGCCGTAGGCGCTTTTGCTTTGGAGCATCTGGTCGATTCGGCTGCGGCTGGATGGGGACAGGACGCGGTCAATCGTCAGCTTTTCGATTTCGGAGCCCGAATAGCCAAGAACACGCTGGCCTGCCGGGTTCAGCGACGTCATGCGCCCGTCCAGGTCAAAAGTGTAAATGAGGTCGTTGGCTCCCTCGAAGAGTTCGCGGTAACTTTCTTCGAGAGCAGCCTCCTTGGCCAGCCGTTGTCGAATGTCGAGTGTTTGCTGCGCCACACGCCGGCGCAGGGTAATGGCCCACAGGGCGGCAGCCAGGACGACGACCACCAGGATCCCAACCGCTGTTGAAGCCCGACGGCTGTTCCACCACGGGGATTTTTCCAGGAGCAGGATGGGAGCGTTGATGGGGATGTAAAGGCGCAGGGCCCGCGGCTGCCGTGACTCGTCGCTCAGCACGGAATAAACTCCCTTCAATTGCACAAGACTGCCCAGGGGTGGAATCGCGCCGGCTGTGCCGGACTGGCCTGGCAACAGAGCTTCGAAGATGGAATTGTCAGCCTGCAAGGTGAGCACTTGCTCGTTTGCACGGTGGCTGGAGCTCAGGATTCGGGCGCTTAACTGGACCCACATTCCATGAAGGTTCGGATCCAGAATATGAACAGCAGTGATCAATTTCGGCTGAGGAATCGGGTCATGCGCAACGACACGGCAATAGGCGTTGCGAAACGCATATCCAAAATCGCCTGGCGAGAGATACCCTGAAATCTCCACCCGGTCTCCTGGCTGCAGCGATTCGGAGTGCGCCAGGTACACCGGCATTCCCCCGGTTTCGTCCTGCACAAACAGTGGCCGGTCCGGCTGGCTGAATGTTACGACACCCACAATCTTGATCAGGTGCTGGGTCTCCCTCCAGTGGCTGAACTGTGAAAGCGAGCCGATCGAGCGCACCGGCGCGGTGAAGGGATCGCTGATCCCCCTTTCTTCCACGACCAATAAATTCGTTCGGGGCGACCAGACATACGCGCCCATGAGTTGGCGATTGGGGTTGGCCCGCGATCCGCAGACGCCGCGCACCCGCACGAGTGAATCGAGAAAATTAGTGAAAACATCCCCGCCTGGAATACTGACCTCCACCAATCCGTTCACATCACTTAGCTGCAGATCGGTCGAGCGTCTGTTGACGCGAACTGAACGCACAACTCCCCGCACTTCCACCCATTGGCCATCCAACTGGCCCGAGGCCATTTGGTACAATGTGACCATGCGCGCTGCGGGCAACCGTCCCGGTCCAATGTTCCTGACCGAGTGCGCCTCGATGATGGGTGCATATTCCCCGGGGCCACTCACCCCTTCCAACTCCACCAGGTCACCTGTATCCCAATTCGTGCCGAAACTTAATCCCGCACCATCCACGAAAATGCCCGCCGTTTCGTCCTGGACAAACAACGACCGATTGTCCTTCCAAATTGTCGTGATGACGCCGCGAACTCTCACGGGGTATTTCCATGCGGCACGATCCGGCGTCAAATCTCTGATCTGGCGAACCTGGGTCAGCGTCGGCAGCTCTTCCGGCCGGCCGGGAGCAGGGACAACCCTTTGTACGGCCAAGGCGTCCCAGGAAACAGGGCGCACGCCGGCCAATCGCAGATAAACATTGTTCCCATCCCAGGCAGGAATCCCCCAGACGGTCACGCGTTCCCCTCCGGCCAGCAGAGTTGTCTGCCGGGTTTCTGCCCGGATCGAACTGCTGTTCTCCTGGACGATGACGTACTCGCCCAGGCGTTGATCCAGGACCACTCCCTCGACGCGCACAAATCCATTGGTTCGCCGGACGGCCATGTCGCGCGTCAGCGATGAAATTCTTGAAACAGGGAGCTGATCGGGGCGGATGGAGGAGCGTCGGGAAAAAGCCGCGGGGGTGGGATTATTTGTTTTCTGGAGAGCGACGGAATTGGAAAGCGTGCCGCTTGCTGCTGCGAATGCGCAGGAGCATGAGACAGTCATTGAGACCAGGGCGATCCATATGGCCGCATGCTTCACAATAATAGTCGTAGTGGACAATTTCAGGCTGGGAAGCCGCCGCCAAATGCGCAGCACACCCTTTAGAGTTGAACCGATGAAACCTGGGCGGCGCGTGCGAACAACTTTCTCTGCCGAGCTTTATCGAAGCAGTTATTATGCCCGGAGGTCCCGCTTTCGAAACGAGTACAAGCTATGATGCAGGCTTTTTAGCAAGTCCGGCCCCGGAAGGTTGCGATGTCTTATTTCCTGACAGAACACCCTCATGAAAGGTCACTTGCGAATGGCGAGGCCTAACCAATTTTTGGCTTCTGCAAGAGCAGACGCAGCCAGTTGAGCGCCTGATTGGCCGTGACTTCTTTGAACGTCAGCCGATCCCAGGAGTGGCAGTCGTGGCGAACCTGAATTCCCTCTGCTGAAGCCAGGGCTGTAAAAACTGTGCCGACCGGTTTTGCCGCGCTTCCACCCGTGGGTCCGGCAATCCCGGTGATTGCGATGGCATAATCGGTTTGGCAAACGTGACGGGCGCCTGCGGCCATTTCCCGGGCGACGTCCTCGCTGACTGCGCCAAAGCGCTGGAGTGTTTCAGGCCGGACTCCTGCCAGTTGTCGTTTGGCTTCATTGCTGTAAGTAACCCAGCCCGCGCGGAAGACCGCCGACGCGCCCGGGACATTTGTCAACCGGTTCGCAACGCAGCCGCCAGTGCACGATTCCGCCAGCGCGAGAGTCTCTTTGCGCTGCGTCAACATTCCGACGACAATTTGCTCCAGAGTTTCTTCACCGGTTCCAAAGATGCCATCCCCCAACTCGGTCCGAAGAATGTGTTCGGCTTGCGCAACTTGTTCGGCGGCGCCGCTGCCGCGCGCTGACAGACGAACATCGACTTGCCCAGGCCTGGCGCAGTATCCCAACTCCAAGCCGCTCGCCCTTTGCTCACCCAGGGCTCTTTCGATCCTCTCCTGCAGAATGGATTCACCAATTCCAACGGTTCGAAGCACCCGGCACGCAAAGGACTCCCGCACCGGGAACACGCGGTTCAGCAATTGAATCACCGGCCCAAAAAACATCGGCCGCAGTTCGCGTCCCGGTCCGGGCAGCATGATCAACCAGCTCTCCTTGCCACCCGAACGGAAGGGATTCGGCTCAACGTGGATGGCCATCCCCGGAGCCGTGCCTTCGCGGTTTTCCAATATCACCGCTCCGTCGATGATCATGGCCTGAACCGCCGTTCGTTCGGACATGGGACGATTTCGGGCCAGGAAGAAGGTCCGGATATGATCGAGGACTTCGGCGTTTTCAGACAAACTCCGGCCCAGCATTTGCGCAATGATTTCTCGTGTCACATCATCGGACGTGGGACCCAGGCCTCCAGTGGTAATGACCACGTCAGCCCTGGACAAGGATGCGCGCACAGCGCATTCAATCTCGCGGCCGGTGTCCGGAACCGACGTTTGCCGGGCAACCGGTAATCCGCGATTGGAAAGTTCGCGGCAGAGCCATTGCTGGTGCGAGTTCAGCACGGATCCGAGCATCAGCTCGGTGCCCGTGTTGATGATTTCCACCCTCATTGCTGCTTGGGCTCGGGCACCTTGCGGACTTCCGCAACGAAAGTCCCCGCGACAAAGCTGCGTGCGCCGTCGGGCAGGCACAAATAGATTTTGCCTGCCAGCCTGTTTTCGGCGGACGTTCCGAAATCCAATTTCATGGCGTATCCATTGGTGAATGCCTGCAAGACCTGCAGGTCTCGGACTTTCCACCGCAACACGATTCTGGGAGTCGCTCCCAGGCTGTTGCTGGTGATGTAAAACTGTCTCCCGGCAAAGGCCTGGGGATCGGCGGCTGAAAGGTAAAGGTTAATGACGATGTCAGGCTGGTAGCCCTTTCCCTGGCGCAGAGCCAAAACACCATTTTGAAAGTAAGCCTGCTGGCAAACAAAATCCAGGCCATGAACTCTGCCTCGCGCCATGTCTTCCGGGAATGATGCCGTCTGCAAATCCATGCGCCAGGGGTCCGACAAACCCGGGTCAGCCACAGCGTTGGTGTCGGATGTTTCCGCTGAAGAGGCGATGCGCTGCGACCTCGAATGCCACACCCACACGATCACTCCAACGATGCACGCGCAGAACAGGGCGAGGAAAAGCTGGTTGGACCATGTTTGCGTGACCGTTGCCCTCGCAATCGGCGGAGGTGGCCGGGACGCAGGCGGGGGTTTGATGAATTGTGTCGCCGAAAGGGTGTACTTGGACAGCTGGGCGGGGGCTTGCGGGATATTGATGGCCTGGAAGCAGGTGGGACATTCAATCTGCGCGCCGGCGGCATTTGAGTCGGTGGCGATGTGCTGCCCACAGACCGGGCAGTTAAACTTGATCTCGCTCATTTCCGCCATAAGGCTTCCATATCAAGATCGCGGCTACAATAAGATTCTGGGCCGTCCTGGATCGTCAAAGAGCAGCCGGTGTCCTGATCTGTGCGCATTTGTGGCCGCACCGGATGCGCTGAAGTTTAATTATGCTTGTGAAAGCGGGGTGTTTTTGTAGGATACAACACCTGTTGAAGTTTGGCGGCTGGAACGTAGACTTCTAAAG
>DASRKU010000182.1:0-5193 GCA_035648815.1 Verrucomicrobiia bacterium
ACGCTGGCGGCGGGATCTTTTGGATTGAAACTGGAAATGATCTCGCCGCTCATCCGGCCTATTTCCGCCGCGCCAGGAATCCTGGCCCACGTCGTGTCCACCCCGTCGAGAATATCGTTGGTCGCCGGCTCCCCGTCGAGCAACTGAAACATCTCGGGTCTTGTCCCGCCGCCGAACCCGGTGAAATTCCCAAATCCCTGCGTCTTGTGCATCGACCTGCTGCGCGCCGCCACGGTGCTGAAGGTATCTCCGGAAACCGGGTCGGTGCCTCCGATATCCATTTGCAACAATCCCGTATTTGTCGACGCCTCCCCGCCGCGTCCGCCCCGCCAGCTGTTGAGCAGAATGCGCCTGGGCTGCCAGGGCGTCAGCTCCTGCAATTGATCGGGAAACGCGTTTGAACTGCCCGCGATCTTAAACGCTTCCAGCGCCAGCACCGCCGAAGCGGTGTGATGACCGTGCGTGCCGCCCGGCTCGGTCGGAAAGCGGGTGATGACGACGTCGGGCCGGAACTTCCGAATGACCCGCACCACGTCCGAGAGCACCTGGTCGCGATCCCAGATGCGCAATGTCTCCCGGTAATCCTTTGAAAAACCAAAGTCGACAGCCCGGCTGAAAAACTGGCGGCCGCCATCGGTCTGGCGCGCGGCCAACAATTCGTAGGTGCGAATCACGCCAAGTTCCTCGCCCAGCTCGGGCCCAAGCACGTTCTGACCGCCATCGCCGCGCGTCAGCGACAGATACGCCGTCCGATAATTTCGTCCCCGCGCCAGGTAGGCGATGAGCTGCGTGTTTTCGTCGTCGGGATGCGCGGCGACATACAAAACGCTGCCCATTTCGTGGAAGCTGCGAAGTTGCTGAAGAATAGCAGCCGGCGTTGCCGGCACAGCGTCGACGACCGGCATGTCGACAGCCACGAGAGGACCGAAGCTGCAAAACAACAAGGAAATGGCGAGGGTTGATCGATTCATCAAAAACAGGTTCCCTCTCCCATCCGATGGGAGAGGGTGAGGGTTTTACAGCGCGGCTGGCTTGAGCTCGATGATCCCAAATCCACCCGCCTTATCCATTCAGGCGGGCGATCAGATCGTTGTTCATCTTGATGTAGCCGCTCTTGGGGCCTTCGGCCTTCAACGCGAGCTCGCTGGAACGTTTTGCGGCGGCGATGGCGCCTTCCTTTTCTCCCAGCTTTGCCAGAATCTTGGCCTTCAAATGCACGATGTAGAACGTCTCGCGTTCCGCAACAGCCGCGTCGATCCATTTGCGCGCCTTCTGCAAATCAAGGCCGTGATCGTAATAAAACATCGCCGCCTGGTAGTAAGGCTTCTTGTCCCCCGGCCCGGCCATGGTCGATTCAATCTGCGGCACGAGCTTGCCTGCCAGCTCCACCTCGATCTTGACCGGCACAAGCGTGTTTTCCCAGATCAGGTCGAGCACGGCGGACTCGTCGCGAATGTCGTTGAAGTCGATCATGAGCGTTTCCACGTGCTCGGCAATGGTGACGGGTGTGGTCTTGACGCGGACCAGATCCTTTTTGGCGTCATACTGGTAGCCGCCCCATTGCTCGGGAACCTTGTTCAAGATAACCGTCCATTCATTTTCACCGGGAATCGTAAACAGCCCGTATGTTCCGGCGGGGACATCCGCGCCGTTAAACTTCACCGGGGTGCTGAAAACGATTTTGGTCGCCTGGTTTGCGCCGGTGCGCCAAACCTCGCCGTAGGGAACCAATCCCCCGAAGATCTGGCGGTCTTTGACTCCAGGCCGGGAATAAACAATCTCAATGTCCGTGAGCCCCACGCGCTGCTTCACCGTGCACGCGGGACTGGGCGCGGGGAATTCAAGCGGAGGAGCAGCCGGGGCGGCAAACATGCCCGCGGCAAACAGCAAAGCCGAAATCGTGATGGATTTCATTCTTAGTGAGCGGTTGATGCGGCGGTTTTCGGCAATGTGATTTTCACCGGCACACGCGTCTTGTCCCAAATCAAGTTCAGCGTCGCCGATGTGTCCCGAATGTCGTTGATGTCGATCGTGAACGTCTCGACCGGCTCGGACAATTTCACCGGGGTCGCCTTGACCCGCACGAGGTCCGCCTTTTCATCGTAGCGGAACGCGCCCCATTGCTTGGCGCCTTTGTTGATAATGATGGTCCATTCCTTGGGGTCCGGAATCGTGAACAGGGCGTAGGTCCCGGCGGGAATATCCGCGCCGTTGAGCTGGACCGGGCCGCTGAAGGTGATGCGTGTGGCCTCGTTCGCGCCGGTGCGCCACACCTTGTCGTACGGGACGATGTCGCCAAAGATCGTGCGGTTTTTCACGCCGGGGCGCGAGCAGGAGATTTCAATGTCGGTCGTGCCGACGCGTTGTTTCAACGTGCTGGCCGGGCTGGCCGCCGGGCCGCTGTTTGGTGTTTGCGCGATCAGGGTGGATGCCAGGAACAAGCCCGCAAACACGAGGGCCCTGGCCGGGAATGCGTTTGGATTCATGGGACAGGAATCTAATCAGGACGGGTTGGAAACGGAAGAGGAAAATGTTGCCCCAGAACATCCTTGTTTTTCATGTTCACGCCAGTACTCTGAAACGAACCGAGAAAGCATGAAAAACAGCATCCTTTGGCATGGTTCCCGGACCGCACAGCTCCTTTCGATCCTGCTGTTGGTTTCCTGCGCGTGGCTCGGGTGGTCGTGCCGCGACAACCACCAGCAAACCGCCGCACAAATCGCGCGGCTCGAGGCCGCCAAAGACCGCGCCTGCACCAGCCTCGGCCAGATGACCGAATTCCTGGAAGGACTGCTGCTGGAACCCAAGAATGACGCAGCCCGGAAACGCGCGCGCCTCGCGCAAACCGACCTCGCCGGCGCCGTCGATGCCCTCCCGGCCGAATATCCGGCCAGTTCCGAAATCGTGGCCCGGGCCAGGAACCTTCTGGCCATCCAGACCAGAATTGTCGAGCAAATGGATTCCGACCCGCCCGGCGCATTGGCGGCCTTTCACAAAAATTATTTCACGATCCAGGATGAACGCGCGGACCTGGTGAAAAATTTAAACCTGCAAGCCGCAACGATGGCTTCCGAACTGTTCGCCAAAGACAAGTCGCGCGATGCCCTCTCGCTGGCCGCGATCATTCTGTTGCTGGCCTTGAATGTGGTGGGAGTCTGGTGGCGCTCGTCGGCCCTGGAAAAACCGATCGCTGAGCTGGCCGGCGCCCTCGAAAAAATGCGCCGCGGAGATTTCACCCAGCGCTTTCAAGTGGACGGATTCGATGAGCTCGGGCCCCTGGGCCAGGGCTTGAATGATTTTGCCCTCGACCTGTCAGTGTTGGTCGGAAAGGTCAAACACTCCGGCTCTGAAGTCAATGCCACCGCGGCCCGGATCGCGGCCACCGCCCAGGAACAGCAATCCACCGCCACCGCAATCGCCGCCAGCACCGCCCAGGTCGGCGCCACTTCCCGGCAAATCTCCGAAACCTCCCGCGAACTCGTCAAAACCATCGACGAGATCAGCGACGTCGCCGAAGAAACCGCCGCGCTGGCAAACAATGGCCAATCCGCCATCGCCCGCATGGAAACCAACATGCGCCTGATCATGGAAGGCTCCGGCGCCATCACCTCAAAACTGGTCGCCTTGAGCGAAAAAACGGCAGCCATCAACTCCGTCGTCACTACGATTACCAAGGTGGCCGACCAGACAAATCTGCTGTCCCTCAATGCCGCGATCGAAGCCGAGAAAGCCGGCGAATATGGCCTCGGCTTCGCGGTCGTGGCCATGGAAATCCGCCGCCTCGCGGACCAGACCGCCGTGGCGACTTACGATATCGAGAGGACGGTCAAGGAAATGCAATCGGCGGTTGCGGCGGGTGTGACGGGGATGGACAAATTTTCGGAGGAAGTCCGGAGCGGGGTCCACGAGATACGGCAGATCGGCGTCCAACTGGGCCAGATCATCCAGCAAGTCCACACGCTGACCTCGCGTTTCCAAACCGTCAATGAAGGCATGCATGCGCAAGCCTCGGGCGCGCACCAGGTCAGCCATGCGCTGGCCGAATTGACGGATGCCGCGCGGCGCACAGCCGATTTGTTGCGCCAATCCAATGCGGCAATAGAACAATTGACCCATTCGATCCAGGGCCTGCAGTCGACCGTGGTCCGGTTTAAGGTGGAGGGCTGATCGCATGCTGTTCCTGTTGTTCCATGTCGGCCCCGACCGCTTTGCACTCGACGCCAGCCACGTGGTCGAAGTCGTTCCCCTGGTCAACCTCAAGAAGATTCCACAAGCCCCCAAAAGCGTTGCCGGCCTGTTCAATTACCACGGACGCCCGGTTCCCGCTGTCGACCTGTGCGAGCTGACTCTGGGCAAACCCGCCGAAGAATGCCTCGGCACCCGCATCATCGTCGTGCGCTATCCCGACGCCGCCGGCACCCCCCGCCTGCTCGGGCTCATCGCCGAAAAGGCGACGGATATTCTGAAAAAAGACAGCGCCGATTTCTCTGATCCTCATGTGCGGATCAATTCAGCGCCATATCTCGGGCCGGTGATGATGGATGGGCAGGACTCGGTGCAATGGATCCACGAGCAGCGGCTGCTCTCGGACAATGTGCGCGACATCCTCTTTGCCGAAGCCGCAAAGCTCGATTCCTCTTTGCCGTGAGTAACGCTGAACGCAAATCCGCGGTTGGACAAGGCCTGCAATTGATCCGGGCCGCCGGTCCAATCGTTCCCGCGAGCGAGCTCCTGGATTGCTGGAATCGCACCGGCATCGAAGGCGACGGAAGCTGCCCCGAGCTGCTGATCCACGTCCATTGCCGCAATTGTCCCGTGTATGCCGCGGCCGGGTCGCGCTTCCTCAATCGCCTGCTGCCCGACGGTTACAAGCAGGAATGGACGGAATACGTTGCACAAGCCCGAAAACCCGCGTCAGCCCACAAAATCTCCACGGTCATTTTCAGGCTCGGCGCCGAATGGCTTGCCCTCCCCACCCAGACATTCCAGGAAGTCACCGAGCAACGCCTGATTCATTCCATTCCTCACTCCGGCCACGGCATCATCCTGGGCATCGTGAATGTCCGGGGAGAACTGCTCCTGTGCGTTTCCATCGCCCGGCTCCTCGGGTTGGATCGCGCCTCGACGCGGCGAATGCCTTCCTATTGCGGACGGCTCCTGGTGTTTGCTTCCGAGGGCGGCCGGCTGACATTT
>DASRKU010000183.1:0-4403 GCA_035648815.1 Verrucomicrobiia bacterium
TAATGGACCCGGGCGCGATGCTGCCGTCGCGGTGGCCGAGCCGCCTGGCGATGAACTCCAGCCGCCTACCACGCCCGTGGAATTGCGCGCGTCGGACAAGCCCGAGCCGCCCCGAACCGGAAGCGAAAAAGACCACATCGCCACCTCCCTGAACATCGCCAAGCTCCAGGCGATGTCCATGACCGAGCTCAACGGAATGGCCCGCGAACTGGGCGTCGAGAACTTCGGCACGATGCGCAAGCACGAAGTGATTTTTCACATTCTTCAGAAGAATGCCGAGCGCGCCGGCGTGCTGTTCTCCGAAGGCGTCCTGGAAGTCCTGCCCGAAGGCTTCGGCTTCCTGCGCTCCCAAAGCTTCAATTACCTGCCTTGCCCCGAAGATATCTACGTCTCCCCTTCCCAGATCCGAAGATTCGATCTCCAGACAGGCAATCTCATCGCCGGCCAAATCCGTCCGCCCAAGGACAAGGAGCGCTTCTTCGCGTTGCTGAAGGTGGAAGGGGTCGACCAGGAAGATCCCGACAAGGCCAAGGACAAAACGCATTTCGACAATCTCACGCCGCTGTTTCCAAACAGGCGCTACCTGCTGGAGACGGCTTCGGACGAACTGTCCACGCGAGTGTTGGACCTGGTGTGCCCGATCGGCAAAGGCTCCCGCGGCCTGATCGTCGCACCGCCGCGCACCGGCAAGACGGTCCTGATGCAGAAACTCGCCAACGCGATCCTCAAGAACAATCCCGAGGCGTACCTGTTCATCCTTCTGATTGACGAGCGCCCGGAAGAGGTGACCGATATGGAACGCACCTGCCGGGGCGCCGAAGTCATCAGCTCCACCTTCGACGAACCCCCCGAGCGGCACGTGCAGGTGGCCGAAATGGTCATCGAAAAAGCCAAGCGCATGGTCGAGCACAAACGGGATGTGGTCATCCTGCTCGATTCAATCACCCGCCTGGCGCGCGCCTACAACACCGTCCAGCCGCACTCGGGCAAGATCCTGTCCGGCGGCGTGGATGCGAACGCGTTGCACAAGCCGAAGCGCTTTTTCGGCGCGGCCCGCAATATTGAAGAAGGCGGATCGCTCACGATCATTGCCACCGCCCTGGTCGACACCGGTTCGCGGATGGATGAGGTGATTTTCGAAGAATTCAAAGGCACGGGCAACATGGAAGTGCACCTGGACCGCGCCCTGGTCGACCGCCGCATCTTCCCCTCAATCAATATCGAACGCTCGGGCACTCGCAAAGAGGAGCTGCTCTATCATCCGGACGAATACAACAAGGTGGTGATCCTGCGCCGTGCCCTGACGGGCGTGCCGCCTGTGGAGGCGATGGAATTGATGTTGAACAAACTGAAGAAGACGAAGAGCAACATCGAATTTCTGCTCGGCATGGCGGTGGGATAAGGGAAGGGAGAGGGGAGAAGTGCGAGGTGAGAGGGCAGAACTGCGGAGCGATCAACCCGAAGGGTTGAAAGATAGTAGCCGGAGGTCGCAGACCTCCGGTAATCGTTTTGAAAATTCGCTGCATCCTGGAGGGATGCCAGAGTTCTGCGACCCTTTTCGGCGCCGACCCACTCCCGAAAACCCTCACCCCGGCCCTCTCCCGTCCGACGGGAGAGGGAGAACCAGTTCACGCGTTCGTTGCAAACCATAGCGTAATTGAATCCAAATCGTGCGATCCTTTTCGCTCCCCCATCGGATGGGAGAGGGTTGCGTCGTTTGGCCAACACGCCCTCGACTCTCGACCTTCGACCCTCGACCGTCTTAAAGAGGTGTTCACATTTTGGTGAGGGTGTGGCAACATACGGCTGTAGTTTGGCAAAGAATGGCGTGCGTCTGCGTCGGGCCGGATTACACTTTAAACGCGCTCAATATCTAAATGCCCGGTAAATCCTGATATCACCCGATCCCATGTCTCGAACAAAGCAGATCTTCCGATGGAGCAGCGCCGGCGTGCTGCTCGTCGCCGCAACGCTCGCCGGGTGCGATCGAAATGATGTCAAAGTCTATCGCCTGGCCAAGGATACTTCGCCCCAGCAACCGGCCGCCGCCCCGGCGCAGTCGGATGTGGCCGGGGAAGGCCAAAATGCCGCCGCGCCGCTTCCGCGCCTGACCTGGACCTTGCCCGAGGGCTGGCAGGAAAAGGCGGCCGGGGAAATGCGCGCCGCCAGCTTCGCGATCTCCGGGAAAAGCGGACAGCAGGCCGATGTCTCGATCATTCCGCTGCCAAGCGGCGGCCCCGAGCTTGACCTTGTCAATATGTGGCGAGAGCAGATGCGTCTACCGGCCGTCGCCGGCGACGCGGCTGGAACAGAAGCCCAGCCCGTGCTCATCGGGTCCGATTCCGGCAAGCTCTTCGACATCGCCAGCGAGGAGCCGATCATGGATGGCAAAACCCGGGCTCGGATTCTTGTGGCGATGGTTTCGCGCGGGGCGACGAGTTGGTTTTTTAAAATGAAGGGAGAAGAGTCCTTTGTGCGGGATCAAAAGCCGGTGTTTGTCGAGTTTCTGAAATCCATTACATTTGCGCCGGGCGTTGCGGCCGAGCCGGCGGCCTTCGCCGATCCTCATCAGCGCCTGAGCACCAACGCAAAGGAAAGTCCGACCGACAATCCCGGCAAACCTGCGTGGGTGGTCCCCTCCGGATGGCGCGAGACAGCTCCCGCGCAATTCCAGCTTGCGAAATTTGAGACCGGCGCGGGAGACGGCAAAGCGGACATCAGCGTCAGCATGCTCGGCGGGACCGGCGGCGGCTTGTCGGCCAACGTCAACCGCTGGCGCCGTCAACTGGGACTGGATCCTCTCGACGAAGATAATTTAGGCAAGCTGGTGGAGTCGATCGACACCGAGGCTGGCAAAGCTCAGCTTGTGGACATGAAAGGCAAGGACGCCAAAACAGGCCAGGCCGCCCGGACGGTCGGCGCCGTGGTGCCGTTGGGGGGGCAAACCTGGTTTTATAAGTTAATGGGCGACGAAACCACCGTTGGACGCGAAAAGGAAAACTTTCTGAAGTTCGTTCAAACCGTCAAATATCCCAATGTACCTTGACCGTTTGATTCGCTTTTTCTCCTCCCTGCGCCTGACCGTGGTGTGCCTGGCGTTGGGGATGATCATTATTTTCGCCGGGACCTTCGCCCAGGTGGAGCTGGGCCTGTATAAGGCTCAGAACGAATTCTTCCGCAGCTTCCTGGTTTACTGGACTCCGCATGGAACATCCTGGAAGATCCCGGTGCTGCCGGGCGGCTACCTGGTCGGCGGCGTTCTTCTCATCAACCTGGTCTCCGCCCACTTCAGCCGGTTCCGGTTCTCGCAAAAAAAAGTCGGGATCTGGATGATTCACGCCGGGCTGATCCTGATGTTGCTGGGGCAGCTTCTCACGGACATGCTTTCGAACGAGAGCACCATGCATTTGCGGGAAGGTGAGGCAAAGAATTATTCGGAAAGCGACCGCGTCGCGGAGCTGGTGGTGGCTGACACGAGCGATGCGGACAGCGACACAGTCGCCGCGATCAATCAAAGCGCGCTCTCGCGCCGGAGCGAATTTACCATTCCGGGCCTGCCATTGACGATTCGGGTCCGGCATTACTTTATGAATTCCACGGTGGCAAACCGGGGTGCCGACGCGGCCGAGCCGGCGGCGGCGACGCAGAATATTGGCGCGCGGGCGGTGGTGAAGGAATTGCCGCGCGTGACGGCGATGGACCAGCGCGACGTGCCCAGCGCGGTGGTTGAGGTGATGACGCCGCAGGGCTCGCTGGGGACGTGGCTGGTGTCGGAGTACATCGATCGGCCGCAGACCTTTGTCTGGAACAATCGCACCTATGAAATCGCGCTTCGTTCCGAACGCCACTACAAGCCATACACCGTGCAATTGTTGAATTTCACGCATGATCTTTACAAGGGGACGGACATTCCGAAGAATTTTGCGAGCCGCGTGCTATTGCAGCGGCCCGACACGGGAGAGCGGCGTGAGGCGCGGATTTACATGAACAACCCGCTGCGTTACGCGGGCGAAACGTATTACCAGGCCAGCTACGACAAGGACGACCACGGCAGCGTCTTTCAGGTCGTGCGCAACCCGAGCTGGCTGACTCCCTATCTCTCCTGCGTGCTGGTGGGGCTTGGGCTCATCATACAGTTCATGAGCCACCTGGTCCCGTTTGTCAGGAGGAGCCCCGCGTGAAAGCTGTTCGATCATGAAAAAGTGGCTTCCTTTAATTCTCGTCGCCCTGTTTGCCGCGTGGGTGGCATCGGCCTTGCGCCCCGGCGCCGAGACTGCCGGCTTTCACGTCCGGGACTTTGCCCAAATCCCGGTGTTGTTGAACGGGCGCATTCAGCCGATGGATTCAGTCGCGCGCAATTCGCTGTTGCAGTTGCGGGCGCGGCAGTCGGTTCGGCTGGAGGA
>DASRKU010000184.1:0-4011 GCA_035648815.1 Verrucomicrobiia bacterium
GGGTTTTGTTATTGTAAGTGGCGTACCCGATACGGACATTCGCGACAGTGCCCAGAGAATCATTCTCATTCCATGGCGCTCCATTGGACTGTGGGACAGCAAAGCCGTTTCCTCCCACCTGCCCGGCAAAAGGCACGGCGCCGCTTCGCTGGCCAAAGACAACGCTCTTGTAGACGAAGGTCCCATTCGTGCTAAAGCCTGAGCCGCCTTGCGCATGGAAGCCGCCTCCCAGGTTTGCACCGCCCGGCAAGTTGTCGAAAAGAAAAGTGCTGAGGTATCCGGCGGCAAAGCCCACATGCACCGGGCCGGCGTCCGGGCTCTTGACTATAATGTCGGCCAGGCCGGACTGAGGCATGACCGCGGCGCCCGTTGCCAGCGCCAGCAAGGAAAATAATTTGCCCGAATCAGCCGCAGGCATGGAGGAAGAGCTCGCTTTTTCTGGGTTCGTCATAATCATTGATCGTTGTAATTCAAAGATGTCCTGATTCGCTAGCGATTCTCTTGCCATCCCTTAAAGAGTCAAGGAGAAAAAGTACGCTAACTCCGTGTCAAGGGGCACGGTTACGGTCCCAAACCGGCTAAGGCGCTCGAATTCAGGTGCTGGCGCGGAAATCGGGCGTCCCTTTACCGGTCATGGACTGTCTTGATCGCATTCAGCCGTTGGGTGGCCATGGCGTATTGCAGGGTGCCGGGAAGGGCGTTGGAAAGATATTGCTGGTACATTTCGATGACCTGGTTGGTGTCCTGTTCGCGCCAGGCGATTTCGCCCAGACCGAACAGTGCCAAGTGCTTGAATTCGTGAGCTTTGAGCAATTCTTCGTAGTCCTGCCGCGCTGGTTCCAGTTGTTTGCACCCGAGATAAGCCACAGCCCGATAGAGCCTTGCGTCCTGGTCCGCGGGGGCCATGGCCAACGCCTTTGTCAGCGTCGCCACGGCCTCTGGGAAGCTGGAAAGTTGCAGCTGAACGCAGCCCTTTTTTGCCAGCCACTCTCCGTTGTTCGGGTCGCGTCTGAGCAATTGATCCAGGATTTCCAGCTCGCGGGTGAGTTGGCCGCTCTGCTCGAACAGAGTTATTGCTGCCATCAGGACTTCCTCATGTTGGGCATAGTCACCGAGAAAACTCGCGATCAGAACATTGGCGTCATTGGTCCGCCCCAGGGCGCGCATGGCCGCTCCCCGGCAGTAGAGCAAGCCTGCAAGTCCGGCCCCGCTCAATCGCTGGCGCAAGGGTTCGATTTGATCGGTGGTGACCAGAGCTTTGGCGAATCGGCCTTGCTGGAGATAAGTCCGTGCCAGCCACAGTCTGGGCGCAGGCCAGACCGGCGCCAGCTCGGAGCAGCGGACCAGAGCGCCGGCGGCCTGACGAAAATTGGAACCCGGCAGCAGAACTTGCGCTGTCTTGAACAGGAAACTTGGTTCATCCACCGGCCCCCCCGCGCTCAGGACCGCAGGCCAGTTTTCGTATCGCTCCGACAAAGTCTGAAACCGCTCCGTCACGCTCTCGTAATCAAGCCGCTGCGGGTGACCCTTCCGGTATTGCTGGTTATACAAGAGGTTGATTCGGGAGGACAGGTTTGCAGGGTTCAATTGAATCGCCCGCTCGAACCAAACTCCCGCCTGCGCCCAACGCCCCAGCCGCTGCAATCGCACCCCCCAATCGTCCAGCGATTTGGAATAGGCGAGACCCAGGACAAATGCCGTGAGATTTCTCTCTTCGGTCAAGCGCAGCAGCGCCAGGCAGGCCCAGTCGGGGACGGTGTTGTTTGTGCTCCGTTCCACAGCCTGCGCAAGATGGCTGAGACCGTTGGTCCAGCGCCGGTCCCAAAGCCTCTCATTCGCCTCCACCGCCGCGTCCGCCGCTTCGTTCGTCTCAACATCCATGGCCGGCACCGGAACCAGGCGATGAACCAATCCGTTGGGCTCATCACGAAAGGGCTCCACCAGGAGACCGGCACTGGGATGCAAATAAACAAGCGGCTCGTGTTCCGCAAAGCGCTTGACAAGCATTTTGACCGCGTCCTGCCCTTGCACTTCAGCATCTTTCAATGGCAGAGGCATCGGCCATCGCGACTTGTAACGATTCGCCATTAATTTCTGGTACTGGGGCACAGGCAAAAAAATGGTGTTCAACAAGATCGGGTCATTCTCCGCAGGGTGCGCATTGAGTTCGGCCTGGAGCAGCAAGAGTTGCATGCCATCCTCGCTCAGCACCACTGATTTGCCTTTCGGGACGTCGTCGTACAACTGCCGGGCAAAGACGTGCAGCGCGGGGCCGTTGGTGATTTGCACCTGTCCGAGATTTCTCCAGACCAGGGCTGCGGGCAGGACGACAACCAGGATGCACCCCGCCAACGCCGGCGCCCCGGCAAGCATCTTTGAAAGCCGGCTGACATCAAACAGCAGGAAATAACCGACGCAGTAACCGAACACGAGCGCCGATAGATAGTAATAGGTCAGCATGGGAGCGCCGAGGCGCAGGTGACGCGGGCTGAAAGACGGATCGAGCGCCAGCCACAGGGAAATCGCTAGAAACAGCCCGTGCATGAGATGGGCCGTCATCTTCGTGATGAAAACTCCCAGCTTGGTGTCATCTCCCATTTGAGCCGTATGGGATTTCCAACGGATGGAAAGAATCAAGACCGGCAGCAGGGAAGTGAGCGCCAGGATTTTGACGCTGGTCGACCTTAACAAGGCGAGGCCCTCAAGTTGGGTTTTGAAATGGAGCTTCAAGCCGGTCCAAACGGGAGCATGCCCTTGGGTCGTGAAGATGTGGACCAATGGAAGCAGGAGATACAAGCTGAGCCCTGCAAGCGCCCAGAATCCCAGCCGCCGCAGGAAGCTTCGTTCGATCGCAGCTCTGAGCCCGCGCGTGATCACGAGGGCGCCTAAAAAAATTGGCAAATAGCCCAGCATCGCCCAGTTGTTGGCCATTCCGGCCGCGTAGGCAATCGTGCCGCGCCAAAGCCAGGATTCATCGCTGTCCAATCGGTACTCCAGCAGGCATCGAATCACAAAGGCGAAGACCAACAGGTCAATCATCTCGCCTGTGGCGGCGGTTGCATGTTCCCAGAAACTGAGTTGCAGCCCGCAGAGCATCACCGCCAGGACTGGCGGCATCCACGCCGTGGGCGTGGACAAAATCGACACGGGCTTTTGTTGCTGCGCGGGATCGTCGGGAGCCAGGTCGTGCCGGAGGAGCGCGACTGAGCGCGCCAGCAGCGCCAGCACGCCGGCCGCGCAAACAGAAGTGAACAGGTTCAGCGCCAGGGGAATGACCGGCCCGGGCAGCCATCGAAATGGGTACAGGACAACGAAGGTGAGCGGTTGGCCTGTCTCGGGCCGCCAGGTCCAGCCCGAGGTTTGGGTCACGACTCCAAGGCTCAGCACGGAAACCCAACGATTCCCTGTGATCAAATACACCAGCAGACCGGCTATGCCAGCAAGCCACGGCAATACTGATGTCACAAAAGTGCGTGTGACGGGTCCGTGCCGTTCGAGGGTCATATCACTCTCGCATTTTGCAGCCCTGAAAATTCGTTGGCAAGGCAATAGGGGGGCGAGACAGTCGAAGGTCGAGGGTCGAGGGTCGAGACAGATGCAAAGGCAAACGCGCAGCGCATGGAGTGCGTCCGGTTTACCGGCGCTGTGGGTTGGACCTTGTCACGGGCTCATACTACGCGAGGGGCCGCACATCCAGAGCGGCGCTGAAGCGCACGCACTCCAGACGCTTCGCGCCCGTACCCCCCCGCATCAACCCACCCCGGCTCTCGGCTCTCGACCCTCGACCCTCGACTGCCGTCCACATTTTTTCTCTCGACCCTGTTCCAGCCACCGATAGGATGGTTCTGTGAGAGCGGCCAATCGTTCTCCGATGACATGCAGAGCCCAAGCCGATCCTGGCAGCCGCAAAGCCGCGCATGAACCAATAACCCGACAATCAGCAAACCGTTTATGGGCACCGAAAACCAGAAACTCCCTTTAAGAGAAAAAATCTGCTACGGATTTGGCGAT
>DASRKU010000185.1:0-6189 GCA_035648815.1 Verrucomicrobiia bacterium
GGTCTGAAACGGAGAAACCCAGATTGGTCAATGCCCCGGCGATACGATCGTAACCCCACGAGGGGTTCTCCTGGGCGAATTGGACGACCAGCTTTTCGATCTCGGTCGTGAGGCATGGACGTCCCGGCTTGGTTTGGCGACGGTCGGAGAAATCCCACTTCTGGGCGATCAACTAGCGATGCCATTTGAGGAGTGTTTCAGGTTGGACGATCGTGATGATATCCGATAGCCACTGGCCTAGCGGCTTGCCCTTTTCGGCCAGCGCGATTCGTTCGGGGTTGCTCAGCCGCCAATGAGGCGCGTGCCGTTCCAGCAGGGCGCGGTAGACACGGTTTTCCTCGAGGACAAACTCGAGTTTCTGGAGCAACAGGGGTTCAATTTGGCCGGCGGCCCAGGCAAGCATCTTCTTTCACGGCATGGGGAACGGTGAGCATTCGTGGTCAATTGGACAAGCCAAAGTGGTTTCTTGAAAAATCCGGCACCCGGTTCGATCCGGACGTATTTTTTGACCCTACGCCCGACGCCTTGATGCCGTCGAGCGCATCGGGCGACACAGACACAGGAGACTTCCCCCACAATGAACCGTCTCCCAGTTTCACGATAATCATACAGATGGGAACTGGAATAGCGTATTGAGTTGCCTCGCCAACGATGTCACTTGGCAACGAACTGCGGAAAATCGTAAAGTGGTTTAAGAGTTGGCAAGCTGTCTTGGGCTCAAGCCCGGTCGGAAGTCCGGTAAATTGGGGCGAACGAAGCCAGGCAGCCGGTGACCGACTTCAGTTTATGCGTCAGAAACCGACGATTCGCAGCAAAGATTTGCCCCATCAGCATCGTAGGTTGGCCAAGGCAAACGGCGCAGCGTTTGCTTGTGGAAGCAATTCTGCCCACGACGAACTCGCCGCGATTGTCGAACATTCCAACGACGCGATTTTCAGCCGCACGTTTGACGGTACCATCAAGACCTGGAATGCAGCGGCGGAACGAATCTTTGGTTTCACCGCCGGTGAAATCATCGGTTGTTCCAGCCGCGGCTTATTGCCCCGCGGACATCGTGACGAGTTTCGGCAATTGATTGCGCAAATGCAGCGTGGAGAGATGGTGGAGCATTTCGAAACCGAACGAATGCGCAAAGATGGGCAGCGCATCTATATGTCGCTTACGCTTTCGCCAGTCCGCGATGCCTCTGGACGGTTTGTTGGCTTCTCAACCATTGCTCGCGACATTACCGCACGCCGCGAAATGCGCGATGCTTTGGCTCGCCGCGAGAGCGAGTTGGATTACCTTTTTGAGGAAGCTTCCGTGGGGTTGGCGTTGGTGACACGGACCGGAAAGCTGATGCGAGCCAACAGATGCTTCGGGGAGTTGCTGGGTTTTTCTGCCACTCAAGTAGCGGGGCGTTCGCTCAAGGCTTTGCATCCGAACGCTGAACTTTTGAATGACCTGCTGCATCGTCTCGCACAACGCCAAACGCTGCATAACTTTCCGACAGAGCTGTTGAGCCGCAATGGCGAGATCAAGTCTGTCCTCGTGGATGCCAACACGTTTTGGCAGAATGGAAAATTTATTCACTCGCGCTGGTTCATCCGCGACATCTCACAGCGCAAGCGGCTCGAACGCGAACTGTTGGGAATCAGTGAACGTGAGCGGCGGAAGTTTGCACAGGAATTGCATGATGGTCTCGGGCAGCAGCTCGGGGGTATCGCCTATTTGAGCAATGTACTACGCGAGAAACTCCTTGAACGCGGAGCGTCGGAAGCCGGCGACGCGGGGCGCGTCTTTGACTTGGTGCGAAATGCCATCGAGCAGGCCCGCCGAGTCGCACGCGGTCTTTCACCCATTCAACCCGAACCGGAAGGGTTGATGGTTGCGTTGCGGGAGTTAGCCCAGCAGAGCACGGAATTCTTTGGCATCCGCTGTGTTCTCAATTGCCACCGGCCAGCGCTGGTGCATGACGCTGAATTGGCCGCGCATCTTTTCCGAATCGCACAGGAGGCAGTCAACAACGCGGTGAAACACGCGAAGCCGCGCAATATCACGATTCGTTTGGAGCGAGAGCACGACCGGATCGATCTCACGGTAGCGGATGACGGCCGAGGCATCGGCCCGGTTTCACCGAAGCGAACAGGACTCGGCTTGCGCATCATGGAATATCGCTGCAGTCTGATTCGAGGTACGCTATCGGTTCGACGGCGGCGCAAGCGCGGCACAGAAGTGGTCTGTTCCGCGCCCTGTCCCAAGGCGCAAAACGTCAGGCATGGAATGATTTAACCCTTTTTCAACAACACATGACCGCCCGGAAACAACAGAGTAAGCCATGTGCCCGGAAGAGAATTCTGGTCGTGGACGACCACGCGATACTGCGCGAGGGGTTAATCGCGCAAATCAATCGCGAGCCGGACCTCGTCGTCTGCGGCGAGGCCGAGGATGCCCGGAAGGCTCTGACCGCCGTTGAAGAGTTGAAACCCGATCTGGTGCTCGCCGACATCACCTTGCCCGGCCGCAATGGCCTGGAACTCATCCGCGATATCCGGACGTTGCGTCCTGGGTTACCCGTCTTGGTTCTTTCGATGCACGATGCATCGCTGTTTGCCGAGCGCGTACTCCGCGCGGGAGGGCGCGGCTACATCTCGAAGCAGCGCAGCGGCCAGCGGCTGATTGCGGCCATCCGCCATGTTTTGAGCGGGCAGATTTACCTGAGCGACGAAATGTCAACGCGGTTGCTGGATAGTTTGGCGGGCAAGCGCGCGACGCGGACGGTTTCTCCGATCGAGCAACTCACCGACCGCGAATTGGAAGTTTTTACGCTCATCGGCCAGGCGAAGGAGACGAAGGACATTTCCCGTCGCCTCGGCATGAGTGGCAAAACCGTGGAAGCACATCGGGCCAACATCAAACGCAAGTTGAAATTGAAGAGTGGCCCTGAATTGACCCGACACGCTGTGCTGTGGGTTGAGGCGGTTCGTTGAGAATAACTTCGCCGCGCTTTGGAGGAGGCGAGTAGCCTCACGAAACTCGCGCTGAAAAGAATCTTGCCGCATTTCCCTGGTTGAATGTTCTCCAGCTACACGAGCAATACCAGGTCTTGGTCGCCAATCATCTTCCTGGTCTCCAAGCAGTCCTCTAGTCGTTTCACTGAGTTCCAGGTCGGGAGTCGGCCAATAGCAGCTTGGCTGGCACAACGGTAGGCTAACGAGGGTGAGAATTGAAACAGAGTGTGAGTCTTATGAAAACGCGCCGAGCTCGATCTGCGGTTCAGCCGAAGCCAATTAGTCCGGGAATTTCACACCAGATGGTTCAACAACACGCGCAGCGGCTGTTTCGCGATGTGTATTCGCAACGACCGCTGACCGAGCGCGAATGGCGGTTGGTGGAAGAGGACCTTGCGCGGAAACTGGAACGCGACGGTCTTTGACCATCGAATGGAAAGAATCGGTGCCGCAACAGGTCAGAATTGTTGAAATGAAACGCACTGAACAAATCAACTGAGAAAGGACCAAACTATGGAAACCCACTATGAAGCCATCGAAAACGCACACAGCGCCACACCCCGGGAGCGCCTGGTCACGGACTTGAAAGCGCTGACCCGTGACGCCGAGGATCTGTTGAAGGCCACGGCGGGTGACGTGAGTGAGAAAGCGAAAGCGGCGCGAGAGCGTCTCGGAGCCGCTCTCGAACGGGCCAAATCCACCTGCCTGAATGCGCAGGAACAAACCATCGCGACGGCGAAAGCCGCGGCAAAGAAGGCGGATACCATCATCCGCGACCATCCGTACGAATCCATCGGCGTCGCTTTCGGAGTCGGGCTGTTGCTCGGAGTGCTTGTCACACGCAAGTAAACGCTATGAGCGGAACCACAACTCCTGCCGGCGGCTGGCTTGAATCGCTTCGCCGAATCCGCGAGTCTTTGCTGGCGCTGATTCGGAGCCGCTTCGAGCTGTTCGCCGTTGAGCTGCAGGAAGAGAAGCTCAGTTTGCTCAACCAGCTTGTGTGGCTGGGCGTCGCCGTGACCCTGGGGGCAGCCAGGCTGCTGGTTGGCATGGGCGCGCTGGCGGTGTGGTTGTGGACTATAGCCGGTTATGCAGGCCTGATTGCGCTGGCGGTGGCGATACTGGCAGCAGCGGCAGGGATTTTGTTGGGCCTTCGCCGTCAGATCAAATGCGGTCCGCCTCCGTTTGCGGGAACAGTAGCGGAATTCAGAAAGGACGGCGAATGTTTGCGAAAAGGTTGAACGACTTGGCGGAACGCAAACGGCTTATTGCCATGGAGGCGGCCTTGCATCGCAGCCTGGTCGAATTGGAATGCGTGAGCCTGCGAGCCCGGCTCGATTCAACGCGGGCAAGTGTTCGCGCTGGCAACCCGTGGCTTATTGCCGGCGGCGCGGTGGCCGGACTGGTAGCGGCACGACATTGGCGCGGCCTGGCGCGCTGGGTTCCAACCGCGCTGGCGGCATGGCGCTACGTGTACAGCAAGTGAAACCAAACAGGACGGAGGCATAATGATCAACGGACTGCTTTTCTGGCTAATTCTGCTTTTCGTCTTCTACGTGGCTTATGCCTTGGGCGCACGCAAAGCGATGGCGCGGGCCACGGCAGCGGCACCGGATGTGCCGCCGGTGATTCCGTCCGAACAAATGGCGGCGATGGAATCAAGATTGGCACCCATGCTGGTTATTACAGGCCGCAAAGTTGTTGGCGACGTGCTTCAATTTGAAGGAAGGCTGCGTGGCAAGGCGGAAGAAACATTTGGAAAGATTCGCGAAGTCTTCTCGGGTGAGCCGGTCACGCCGCTGATGTTGGAAGGCGAAGCCAACGACGTGCGCGTCGTTGTACTGCCGGGAGCTATGACGACGCGAGCGGCCGAGACACCGAAGTGGTGGCTGCACTGGCTCTTGTTCGCTGCCACAATGGCAACAACCACCTGGGCTGGTGCGCTCCACGCGGGGGTGAACTTGCTCCAGCAGCCGGAACGGTTTGCAGTCGGACTACCCTACAGCCTTGGCCTGTTGCTCATTCTCGGAGCACATGAGTTGGGGCACTACTTCACTGCGAAAGCACATGGCATCCAGGTGACGCCCCCGTACTTCATCCCGGTGCCGTTCGCGCTGGGAACATTCGGCGCATTCATCAAAATCAAGTCGCTCACGCCCAATCGCCGCGCGCTGTTTGACGTGGCGGTGGCGGGACCACTGGCCGGTCTGATTTTCGCGGTCCCGGCCCTGTTGATCGGCCTTCGTTTTTCGCATGTGATCCCGGGTAACGCGCCTGGGGGCTTTGGACATGCAGGGGTCAACATCGGTTCGTCGATCCTGTTGGCTTGTCTGGCCAAACTGTCCCTGGGCGCTTCGGTGCTGGAGGGGAACCATTTGCTGCTGCATCCTCTCGCGTTCGCCGGCTGGCTGGGTCTGATCGTTACGGCATTGAATTTACTACCCATCGGCCAGCTTGACGGCGGTCACATGTCGCACGCGTTGTTCGGCTCTCGCAACGCGCACGGCCTTAGCATGGTGGCGATGGCTGCATTGTTTGCGCTGGCTTTGTTCGTCTGGCCGGGGCTGATGTTTTGGGCATTTATTGTATTCTTCGTCGCTGGCACGCACGACGCGCCCGCCGCCAATGACGTGACGCCCGTTGGTTTTCCGCGCCGGATGCTCGGCTATGTTACGTTCTTGCTGCTGTTGCTGATCATCGTACCGGTGCCGCATTCGCTCTACGAAGCCATTGCCCTCCACTGCCCGTATCTCTGAACACTAGTAAACAGGACGATGAAATCATGAACAAACAAACGACTGTCAACCACCCGATTTACAGCCTTATGCCGACGGAAGTTGAGGGGTTCGATTCCCTGGCGGAGTTGGCCCTGGATATGCGCTGGTCGTGGAGTCATTGCGCCGACGAAGTGTGGCGGCAGCTTGATCCTGCGTTGTGGGAACTCACTAGTAACCCCTGGGCTGTCCTGCAAACGGTCTCGCGGGGCGATCTTGAGCGCATGCTGGCTAATCCCTCCTTCCGCAAGAAGGTTGATGCGCTCGTACAAGCCCAGCGGCAAGCAGCAGCGGCGCCCGGCTGGTTTCAGCAAAAGCATCCCCAGACGCCTCTGACCTGCGTGGCGTATTTCAGCATGGAGTTTATGTTGAGCGAAGCGCTCCCGATCTATTCGGGAGGACTTGGCAATGTGGCCGGCGATCAA
>DASRKU010000186.1:0-2678 GCA_035648815.1 Verrucomicrobiia bacterium
GGAGCGTTCCTGAGCTGCACGAACGCCCAAGGCTCCGGGCTTGATGCGGTTAAGTAGTGGACGCCGTGGCGCCTTAACCCGAAGGGTTGGCAGAAAGTAGCGGAGGTCGCAGCGCAGCGAAGACCTCCGGTACGGAGTCAGGAGGATAGTGTGCATTCTGGAGGGATGCCAGAGATCTGCGACCCCGATGGGGTCGAACCGAAATTTCAGAATGGGTTCGGTGGTCGCTGCCGCTTCGCCTGGCTACGCGGGATCGACCCCCGGCTGCTATCTGGCAACCCTTCAGGTTGACTTAGCTGCCCGCGATATGGGTTGTGGAAGCATCGTGGAACGTCACACCACCGCGACCTCATTAGTCAAAACTCCGATTCCGGAAATCTCAATCGTTATGACATCGGCCTCATTCAACGTAAATGTTTCCGGCGGGACGATGCCGGTTCCGGTGAGAAGAATTGCGCCGTGCGGAAAAACCTGGCTGCGAAAGAGGAAATCCGCCAACTCCCCAAACGATCGCTTCATCTGGCCGATGGAGGTTTCCCCTTCGAATACACTTTGAGAGCCGCGCTGGACCGCGACACGGATCGTCCATTGACGCGCCGCGGGTTCCTCGGCTCCGATGCGGATCCACGGCCCAAGCGCGCAGGAGTGGCGGTAGATCTTGGCCTGGGGCAAATATAACAAGTTTTCGCCTTCAATGTCCCGGGAGCTCATGTCATTGCCGATGGTCAGTCCGGCGACCTGGCCGCGCGAATTCAAGACCAGCGCCAGCTCCGGCTCGGGCACGTTCCACCGGGCGTCCCGGCGAATGCCGACCGAATCACCCGGGCCGGCCACCTTCTCGGGCATCGATTTAAAAAACAGTTCCGGCCGTTCGGCTCCATACACGCGGTCATAGGCGGTGGCGTCGAAATCCGATTCGTCCATGCGCGCCGTTTTGCTGCGGAGGTACGTGACACCGGCGGCCCAAACTTCCTGCCGTTCCACCGGCGGACACAATTTCACCTGGGACAACTCCAGCCGTGGCAGCCGGGCGCCCGTGAACTTGCGCAATTCGGCTGCCGGATTCTCGGTTTCAAGCAACTGTTGCAATCGATCGATGCCGGCCGGAGCCAGGTCGAGCACGGAAGACTCGCTGACAAGACCCACGCGCACGCGGCCGTCGCCTTCGTGAAATCTGCAAACGTTCATGGCAAATCCTTTCCCGCAGGGGTGAGATCCGGCCCCGGCGGATGCGAATAATCGGTCACAAACCGGCCCGGCCGGGGAAGCAGGAACGCGAGCACCGCGCACAGAAGCATGCCGATGCCGAGCGCATTGAATGCCATCGCGGTGCTTTTGAATTCCTGCGTGATCCAACCGACGATATACGGTCCGGCAAAGCCGCCCAGGTTGCCGAAGGCATTGACGATTCCGATGACAATGCCGGCGGAATTGCGCGGCAAAACTTCTGTGACAATGGCCCAGAACGGCGCCATGCCCGCGAACGGCCCTGGAATGGCCAGGCACATGAAAAAGTACGACAGCCAGAAATGCGTTCGAAAGACAACACTGAGGATGAGGCTCAATCCGCTCATTGCGTAAACGGCCGCCACATGAGCCCTCCTCTCATGTCTGACGTCCGAATGCCATGACACCAACACCATGACAATGGCGGTCACGGCGTACGGCACGGCAAACAGGAAGCCATACTCGATGGGGCTGAAACCGCGTCCTTTGAGGCCGGTCGTAAAAAATGTCATGCACCCGTATGCGGCGCAGTTGTGCAGGAAGTAGAGGGCGATCATGGCTGGCATCGAAGAACATCGCATGCTTTGCCACCGCGGCAGGTCCGGAGCAACTTCCAGTTCCGCCGCCTCCTTTTCCAGCGTGCGTTCCAAAAAGGACCTCTCTTCGGCAGAAATCCATTTGGCCTCCCGGGGATGATCTCGAATTCCAAACCACCAGACCGGCAGCCATAAAAACGGAAGGATGCCTTCCAGGACCAACATCTGCTTCCATCCATATGCCCCGAGCAGCCAGCCCGTGATCGGAGCCGAGCCGGCGACGGCCAGGGGCTGGCAAAGATTCCAAAAAGCATTGGCCCGCGCGCGTTCCGATCGCGGGAACCAGTTCGCCAAAAGCACAAGTGTCGCCGGAAACACCCCGCTCTCGGCCATGCCCAGCAAAAATCGCCATGCTTCAAATTGCCTGAAGCTGTGTGACAGCCCGCAGCCCGCCGCGCAAATGCCCCACCCGATCAATAACAAGCTGATGAATTTGCGGGCGCTCCAGCGCGAGGCAAGGTACCCGCCCGGAATCTGCAGCAGCACATAACCGAAAAAGAAAATTCCCGCCGCCTCCCCCTTCAACCTGTCATCCATCAGCAGGTCCTTCATCATCGTCGAGATTTTCGAATCCATCGCCAGGGAAACATTGGTGCGATCCACGTACGAAATGGTGTACATGAGCAGCGCGACGGGAATAATGCGAATCCAGCGTCGTTGTGGCATAGATGGAGTGACCGGAGTTTTTAACAAGGCCCCGCGCGCCAGTCGATGCGAAACGTTCCCCGATTGAAATCTTCCATTTCGTCCCAAAAATCGGGATGCTTTGCCATACTATGAGTTCCACCGACGATACTCTGGCTGCCGCGTCGCAAGAGATTTATGAAATCCGCACCCGCTCCGAAGGCCCTGCCG
>DASRKU010000187.1:0-7747 GCA_035648815.1 Verrucomicrobiia bacterium
CGCCATCCGTGTCCACACGACCTGGTAAACGAGGCTGCAAAAACCGGATATGAAGAACAGGCAAAACAAAAGCCGCCGTGTGAACAGATTCATGTTGGCCAATAGTACGAACTATCCAGCCTGCCGTCCAATTTTAGAGACGGCGGCCATCGCCAACCCGGTCGTTGCGAAACTCCACTTCCGGCTTTCCATCTGCCACCCTCCGGTCTGGCGACCTCCGGCTGCTTTCTGCCGCCCCTTCGCGGTGGTTTAATCAGACTTGCAACTCTGGGGGTTTGCTTTACAAAACATTGATGATTCAAGGTGTATTATTCAGGTCTTTGCGAGCGCTCCGGATCCTGTTGTGCGCCGCAGTTTTACTCGCGCCGGGCTATCTCAAAGCCAAAGAGCAGGAAGTTCCATCGGAGTTGCGCTCCACTATTGATGCCGCTATCGCCAAGGTCGGTCCCGCGCTCGTGCGCATCCGCGTCGTTTCCGCCGAATACAGCGACGGCCGTGAAATCAAAATGCAGGAGGTGGGCAGCGGCGCCATTATCACAAAGGACGGCTACATCATCACCAATCACCATGTGGCGGGGCACGGAAAACGCATGTTCTGCACCCTGTGGAACCGCGAAGAAGTCGAAGCGGTCCTCGTCGCCTCCGATCCGCTGACCGATATTTCCATCATCAAACTGATCCCGCCCAAGCCGCGCGAATTCTCGACCGCCGCCTTTGGCGATTCCGCGGCGATGCGCGTGGGCGATTACATCCTGGCCATGGGCAGTCCAATGGCCCTTTCCCAATCGGTCACGCTGGGCATCGTGAGCAACATGGAACTGGTCATGCCGCGCTTCTGGGGTTCGCTTGCACAATTCAAATTGGACGGTGAAAACGTCGGCGCGCTGGTGCGCTGGATCGGCCACGACGCTGCCATCTACGGCGGCAACTCGGGCGGGCCGCTCGTGAACCTGCGAGGCGAAATCGTGGGGATCAATGAAATCAGCTTCGGCCTTGCCGGCGCCATCCCGGGCAATCTCGCGCGGGCCATTGGGGAGAAACTGATCGCCAAAGGCAAAATCCAGCGAAGCTGGCTCGGCATAGATGTGCAGCCGCTCTTTAAGCACACCCAGGATGAGCACGGCATCGTCATCGGCGGCGTGCTGGCGGGCTCCCCGGCCGATCACGCGGGACTTCACGCGGGCGATCTGCTCCTGCGCCTCAATGGAATATCCACCGATGTGCGCTTTGACGAGCAGTTGCCCGAGTTCATGAAACTCACCACCAGCCTGCCCATCGGCAAAGAAGCCTCGGCCGTTGTCAGGCGCGATGGCAAAGAGCTCCACTTTAAAATTGTGCCCATCGAACGCGGCGAAATTTACCCCAAACAACAGGAACTCAAGCAATGGGGATTCACCGCGCGGAACCTCTCTTTCCTGCTCGCAAGAGAAATGAAGCGCGACAGCCTCGACGGCATCCTGGTCACGTCCGTCCGGCCGGGCGGCCCTGCCGGAGCGGCAAAACCCTCGTTTGAACCCAGAGACGTGCTCATCGAGGTCAATGGCGCCCCCGTCAAAAATGTTGAGGAGTTGTCCGATCTCACTGAAAAAATCACCGCCGGCAAAACTGACCCCGTTCCAGTCGTCGCCACCTTCGAACGCAAGGCCGCCCGCTACCTCGCCGTGGTGAATGTCGGGATCCAGGAACTCAAAGATCCCGGCCTGGAAGTCACCAAAGCGTGGCTGCCAGTCGAAACCCAGGTCATCAGCCGCGACATCGCAAAACAAATCGGCGAACCCGACCTCAAGGGCTTCTACATCACACGCGTGTACCCGGCCACAACAGCGGAAAAAGCGGGCCTCAAACCCGGCGACTTCATCCTCGCTGTCGATGACGAAAAGCTGACGGCAAGCGGCTCGGAGTATGAGGACGAATTATCCGCTTTGATCCGGCAATATGACATCGGCAAAACGGTCGAGGTGACGATTCTACGCGGCAAAATCCGGCAGAAAATTTCCGTCGAGCTGGCCCGCTCCCCGCGCCTGCGGCGGGAAATGAAGAAATATCGCAATGACGAGTTTGAATTCACGGCCCGCAACACCTCTTTCTTCGACGTCGCCGAACAGCAATGGGACCTCAATGAGCGCGGGGCACTGGTCGAGGACGTGAAATCCGGCAGTTGGGCGGAACTGGGTTCGCTCTACGTGGGGGATTTGATCCTGCAGGTCGACGGCAAGGAGATCTCCAGCGTCGACGATTTGCGGCAGCAGATGGAACAGATCGCATCGGCCAAAAAGAATGTCGTGCTGATGAAAGTCCTGCGCGGCATTCATACTCTTTACCTGGAAATGGAACCAAACTGGAAAGGTTGACCCTATGAAGCGATTCCGCGCGCGGCTCAACTGGTTTCTCCTCCGTGGCTTCCTGGCTGCCCTGGGAATTGCCTCCCTCCAACTCACCCCGGCCGATGAGCTCGCGGATAAGGGCCGCGAACTGCTGAACAAGCACCAGCACGCCATCGTCACCGTCCAAATCGTTCTGAAAATGCGATTCAGCCTGCCGGGACTCAGCAGCCAGGCCAACGAATACAAGCAAGACCTCACCGGCACGGTCATCGATCCTTCCGGGCTGACTGTCCTGGCCCTTTCAACCTGTGAGCCCTCCGAGTTGATCCAAAACATGATGTCCGGAATGTCCGAAGATGATTCCAAATCGATGGTGAATTCCGAATTGAGCGATATCAAATTGCTTCAAGAGGACGGCAGCGAAGTGCCGGCCGACATTGTTTTGCGGGACAAAGACCTTGATCTGGCATTCATCCGGCCCAAGACACGTCCGTCGACTCCGATGGCGGCCCTGGACCTGAGCCAGGCCGGCACGGCTCAGATTCTCGACCAGGTGATCAGCTTGAACCGGCTTGGAGAAGCCGCAGGCCGCTCGTACGCCGCATCAGTCGAACGCATCAGCTCCGTCGCCCGAAAACCCCGGCTGTTTTATCTTCCCTCGGGCGACTCCTCCGTCACGATGGGCGCTCCTGTTTTCACAGCCGATGGCAAAGTCCTGGGGGTTTTTGTGATGCGATCGATCAACCGCAAGAGCAGCTTCATGGACATGCTCAGTTCGCGATCCGATGCCTTGACGCCCATCATTTTGCCCGGGGCCGATATTCTGAAGGCGGCCAGGCAGGCGCCCGAAGCAAAACCAGAGGCTCAAAAAACTGAGCCCGCACCGACAAAATAGAACCCGCTCGCGAGCGGAATAAGAAACCAAAATATATGCGCGTCAACCTGATCCCATTTTCGGCGGCGCTGCTGTTTGCCGCAGGCTTTGCCACCCCGGCCATTGCGAGCGAACTTGCCGACAAAGGCCGCGAGATTTTCAACAAAAACCAACACGCCGTGGTCACGGTCGAAATCGTTCTGAAACAGACCTACTCCCAATCAGGCCAGACCTCCGGGCCCAGGGAAACCAAACAAAGCGCCACCGGGACCGTGGTCGACAGCTCCGGTCTCACCGTCCTGGCCCTGTCCGCATGCGATCCCGGCGACATGTACCAGCGGATGCAGCCGCGGTACAAAGTCGAGACGGAGGTGACCGATGTTAACATCCTGCTGGCGGACGGCACCGAGCTGCCTGCTGAAATTGTTTTGCGCGACAAGGATCTGGACCTGGCGTTTTTGCGGCCAAAGGTCAAACCTGCGACCCCCATGAGCGCGGTGGACCTGAGTCAATCGGCGCCCGCCCAGGTGCTGGATGAATTGATCACGTTGAATCGGCTGAACAAGGCTGCCAGCCGGGCGTACGCGGCCGGGATCGAGCATGTTGCCGCCGTCGTCCAGAAACCCCGCACATTTTACGTTCCGGAATCCAACACCTCTGCGTCCTCCCTGGGTTCGCCCGCCTTTCAACCCAACGGCAAGCTGGTGGGCGTCCTCGTGCTGCGCGCCATCAGCTCGGATTCGGGCGGCAACTACAATTACAACCAGAACGTCACGTCCATCATCCTGCCGGCCGACGCAATTCTGAAAGCCGCAAAGCAGGCGCCCGAAGCCAAAGCCGAAACCAGGGAAGCACCCAAAGAAACCGAAAAGCCCAAAGATCCCGCGCCAGCGAAGTGATGTCGGGCAGCCCGGAACGCGGAAATCATCAAGAACCCTCACCCTGACCCTCTCCCGTCCGACCTGTCCTCCGACCTCATTCTCCGGTCAATATCCTCGCCGTTATCCATTCGAACCCACACGCCTGAACCTGACGCTGAGTGTGGAGAATGAACCCAAGCATACCGGGCCGATCATTATTCTGCCCAGGGAACGCATCTCCAATTTTGAAGGACAGCTGTGCACCGACCCCGAAAACCTGCCGGAAGATGACGCGGCGTCCGTGTCTGCTTCAACGCCTGCAGATCCGTGTTGGTCAATGTCGCATCGAGCTTGGGCAGGCGGCTCTTCCCCGGGCGTGAGCCCTTTTGGTCCGAAATCTCGCATTACTTAATAGAAACTTGAAATTGCCGCCCCCCCAAAGGCCCCGGCGGCGCATCCAAAGGAAATCTATGAAACGATGGTTGCTGGCTCTCGTAGGAATCGCCGCAGTGGCAGGCTTGGGCTTGTACTTGAACCGGCCAGGCCGGCTCTCTCCAGTTTCCGCCCTTCCCCGGGAAGTCTCCGCTCCCGACGGGGTCAAACCCTCTGAAACAACCACTGCGCCCGCTGTCGAACAGCACTTCCGCCCGGCGCCGCCGGAACGGCCGGGCTCAGCCGAAATACTCATCGCCGCCACGCCGAACCCGGCGCCGGCGCCCGATGTCATGGCCACACGAAATGCAGTTGATGTCCTGGTCTCTCCACAGGCGACCTTCGAGCAGAAGCAAGCGGTATGGAAACAATTGCGGGAAGCCGGAAAACTCGATCCCGTGATCAGCGAATTGGAACGCAGGGGCGCCGAAGACCCTCGCACGGCCGCCTTCCCCGCCGCGCTCGGCCAGGCTTACCTTCAGAAATGCGCCATGCTTCAAGACGTTCGCGAACAAGGCATTTTGGGCATGCAGGCAGACAAGGTTTTCGACACTGCCCTGGGCCTGGACCCCTCGAACTGGGAAGCGCGCTTCACCAAGGCCGTGGCTCTCTCCTACTGGCCCGCGACCATGAACAAAGGCCCCGAAGTGATCGACCATTTCCTGACTCTCATCCAGCAACAGGAATCCCAATCGCCTCAACCGCAATTTGCCGAAACATACCTCTGGCTCGGGGATCAATATCAGAAATTTGGAAATGCCGAGTCAGCCCGCGCCGCCTGGCAACGGGGCGCAGCCCTGTTCCCGGCGCATGACAAATTGGCAGTCCGGCTCGCGTCCAATGCGCAAGCCTCTCACTGAAAAAATTTCCTCCACCCCCGATTGTGACTATGATGCACTCCATGAACGACGATCCCAAATCGTCTCCGCCGCAATCCAATCCCCAGCCCGGCGGTCGCGAAGAAGCTCTTTTCGAACAGGCGCTGGAATTGCCTGCGGATCGGCGGAATGCTTTCCTGGAGGCAGCGTGCGGCGCGGACATTCCCCTCCGGGACCGGCTGACTCATTTGCTCCGTTCCCACGATCAGGCAGGCGACTTTCTCGAACCGAACACCGCCCCCGCCGGCACGACCCAAACCATACCCATCACGATTGATCCGCGCGAGAAAGCCGGCGATTTCATCGGCCGATACAAACTGCGCGAATTGCTTGGGGAAGGCGGCTGCGGCGTAGTCTACGTCGCCGAACAAACCCAGCCCGTCAGACGCCGGGTGGCGCTTAAAGTGATCAAGCTCGGAATGGACACGGCGAGCGTCATCGCCCGGTTCGAGGCTGAGCGGCAAGCCCTGGCCATGATGGACCATCCCAATATCGCCAAGGTGCTCGATGCGGGTTCCACCGCCACGGGCCGCCCGTACTTCGTCATGGAACTGGTGCGCGGAATCAAAATCACGAATTACTGCGATCAAAACCAGTTGAGCACCCGCCAACGCCTGGAATTGTTCATCCAGGTTTGTCACGCGGTCCAGCATGCCCATCAAAAAGGCATCATTCACCGGGATCTCAAACCCTCCAACATCCTGGTCACAATGCATGACGGCGTGCCGGTGCCAAAGGTCATCGATTTCGGCATCGCCAAGGCCACCGAAGGCCGGCTCACCGACCTCACTGTTTACACTGAGCTTCATCAGTTCATCGGCACCCCCGCTTACATGAGCCCGGAGCAGGCCGAGATGAGCGCGCTGGATGTCGACACCCGCACGGACATCTACAGCCTGGGCGTGCTGCTCTATGAATTGCTGACTGGCAAAACGCCCCTGGACATCAACGACCTGGCCCGGGCAGGGGTCGACGCGATGCGCCGCACCATTCGAGAGCAGGAACCGCCACGGCCCTCCACGCGCCTGAGCACCATGCTCGCCGCGGACCTGACAGCCGTCGCCAAACGCCACGGCGCCGAACCGCCCAAGCTCATTCATCTCATCCGCGGCGATCTCGATTGGATCGTCATGAAAGCGCTGGAGAAGGATCGAACACGGCGGTTTCCAACCGCCAACGATCTGGCAAACGATACGCAACGGTACCTCCGGAACGAGCCTGTCGAAGCCCGGCCTCCGGGAAAGTTCTATCGAATCCAAAAGACCGTGCAGCGGAACAAAACCGCATTTGTCGCCGGAGCGATCGTAGCGGCAACCCTCGTCGTTGCGCTGGCTGTCTCCATTCACCTGTACATCAAGGAAAACCAGGCCTACCGTCGCGCCCTTGCCGCAGAAAAACAGGAAGCAGCCCTGCGGCAACAGGCCGAGGCGGGACTGGCGCTCGAGAGGAAACTGCGCGCAATGGCTCCCATCATGGAGCAACTCTCGGCTGCCGGAAACTTCGTCAGCCAGGGCAAGTCGGCCGAGGCCGAGGAAATCATGGAACACGTTCCGCCTCTCGCGGAAAGCGCCATCGTTTACAATGCGCTGGGATTTGTGCATACGCGGAAAAGCGAGTGGACTGCCGCCGTCCTGAGTTACTCCAATGCCATCGCTGTGCAGCCGACAAATTCGCTGGCCTATCATTGCATGGCCCCGCTGCTGGCGCGCATCAGGGACACGGCCGCGTATGGCGCCCATCGGACCGCCACCCTCGCCCGGTTCAGCACAACCGCCGACCCGGCCATCGCCGCGCAAGTTGCCGCAGATTGCCTGATATTGCCGGCGCAATCCATGGAGATGCAGACAATCCGGCGGCTGGCGGATGCAGCCATTTTGGCGGGCCCCACTCACCCCTCATGGCCTTTCATTGTGTGGGCGAAAGGACTTTCGGAATACCGCGACGGCCAATTTGCCGCCGCCATTGCGCACCTGCGTCAGGCACTGGGGCCGCAAAGCAGTCCCGCCCTCGCCGTGGCAGCAAATGCTGTTCTGGCAATGGCGCAGCATCAACTCGGGCAAACTGCGGAGGCGCGGACCACCCTGCGTGATGCGGCAAAATTTGGCCCTGCGTCGGATCCGCTTCCAGTCAGCCTCACAGAAAATGATGAAATGACCGCCAACTTGCTCCTGCAGGAAGCCCGCGCATTGATCCAGAACCCGGCCAACTCCGCCACCCCGGCGGGCGAAAGACTATAGCCGGGCGATCCATCGCCAGGCTGCTCTCGCTCGTCCTTCTTGCGTCCGCCTCACCTCCCTCTCCCGTCGGACGGGAGAGGGCTGAGGTGAGGGTTCGGGAGTAGGCATGGGTCAGGGTGAGGGGATTTTTGTTCAGTCCTTG
>DASRKU010000188.1:0-14941 GCA_035648815.1 Verrucomicrobiia bacterium
CGCAACGGCGTCGCGCCCCACACGTCCGGGAGCAACTCAGGCACGGCTTCAAAATCTCCAACGGTGGTCGTGCCGGTGCGCAGGAGCATTCCAGCTCCCGATAGCCAGGACTCCGCGTATTCCGAGTAGTTCCACTCCGCCTTCGTGGTAGTAATCAGCTTGATCCAATCCGTGAATGACTTCTGAGGCGGCATCAGCCCGGCCATCCGGGTGTAGTCCAGGTGGCAATGGGCATTGACCAGGCCCGGCAGCAGGATCGAATCTCCCAAATCGACGACGCGACACTTTCTGCTGCGCGGCATGTTCTCCCACGAACCCACGGCGGCGATCTTTTGGCCCGATACGAGGACGGCGCCGTTTTCAATCGGCGCCCGCGACACGGGCATGACTATCCGGGCGCGGAGCAACAAGGGAACCTTGGTGTGCATGGAACGCTTTGCTCGCACAGTATGCGTCTTGTTGAACTGTCAGCCGCGCCCGATTGAGAGTCGCCGGCGCGCCGGCAGGGACCGCGCCGGTGCGATTCAGAGCGCCTTCTCCTGTCGAGTGCGCTTGGAGCGCGCCGCCACTTTGTGCTTGCGCGCCTTGATCTTGTTTTGCCGCTTGCGGATCTGTTGCTCGACTTTCTTTGCCACCATGTCGATGGCCGCGTAAAGATCAGGTTCGCGGGCTTCGGCAAACAAGTCCGGACCGCGCACGGCCAGGCGAATCGAGCATGAAAACTGCCTTTCCGGGATCCGCGTGTGATCGTGTTCCAGGGTCACCCGCGCATCAACGGCCCGATGATCGAGGCGGTCCAGTTTGTCCAATTTGCCCAGCACATGCTCCTCGATCGCTTTGGTCAGGGTCAGGTTATGCGTTGAAAGGATCAATTTCATGTTTCTATTGTGCCGCCCGCGAGGCTCAAAATCCAGTGAAAGTATATCGAAGTGCGAAGGGTGAAGTGCGAAGGACGAGGTTCTGGACCCAACCGTCCGAAGGGGGCAATGCCAAGATGCAACCTTGAATCTCGGGCCGCGTTTCATTAAACCTGCGGGGTGCCAACCAAAGTCGTTGCCGTTGCAAATCAAAAAGGCGGAGTCGGAAAGACCACGACCGCGGTCAACCTCGCCGCCTGCACGGCGGCCGTTGGCAAGCGCGTTTTACTCTTCGATTTGGATCCGCAGGCAAATGCCACCAGCGGACTGGGCCTTGAAAAGATCGAAGGCGCAAGCGCTTACCGGGTGTTGCTGGGCGAGGGAGGGTTGATGGACAAAGTGAAGCCCACACAGTATGAACGGCTGAGCATCATCCCCAGCGAAATGGACCTGTGCGGCGCCGATATCGAACTGGCCCGCGCCGACAACCACCTGCTGCGCGTGGCCCAGGCGCTGCAACCGGTCCTGGAAAGCCAGCAGTTTGATGTCATCCTGGTAGATTGCCCGCCTTCTCTCGGAGTCCTCACGCTCAATGCATTTGCCGCCGCCGACGGGCTGCTGGTGCCTTTGCAATGCGAGTATTATTCACTGGAAGGCATTTCTATGATCACACGCATCCTGGGTCAGCTCCGGGAAAATGCGATTAATCCGCGGCTGGAAATTTTCGGCGTTCTCATGACCATGTTCGACGGACGGACCAAGCTGTCGACGCAGGTTGTCGATGAAGTCCGGGAGCACTTTCGGGAGAAGGTATTTGAAACGGTCATTCCCCGCACAACGCGCCTGGCTGAAGCGCCCAGCTTCGGGCAGCCGATCATGTACTACGACAAGTACAGCAGCGGCGCGGCCGCGTATGAACTTCTGGCCCAGGAATTCATCGCCCGACTGGGGGGCTGAACTCTTACCCACCGGGTTCTTCTCCCAGAGTGTTCGACAGACGCGCCAGCACATGGAGTGCGTGCGCTTCAGCGCCGCTCTGGGTTTGAACACCCCTCGTGCAAGACGGTGCGTTGGGAACCGTCGCAATCCTGAGCGCCGGTGAACCGGACGCACTCCACACGCTGTCGCGTTCGCCTTCTCTCACGGTGTTCGACAGATGCGCCAGCACATGGAGTGCGTGCGCTTCAGCGCCGCTGTTGATTGACGCGCTCCTCGTCCAATCCCGGCAGGGCTCGTCCTGTTCGGCAACTCCGCCTTGACACCTCTGGCTTAAATCCAATAATTCAAAACATGGACTCAGGGAATAAGGGATCGAGACCACCGGCGCCTCAAAGCTTTCGATTAGTTGCCACTCCGCCGATCTGCGATGTGAAATCGCTGCCGAAGGATTGGCCGCACGCTCCGCTGCATCGGATGACTGATAACGGGATATACATGGTTACTTCCGGCACCATGTACAAGCAACATTTCTTCGACACCCCGACAAAACGCGATTTGCTCGAACGGCTGTTGCTCTCGCTGGCAAAGTTGTATGAATGGCAGTTGGAAGCGTGGTCGGTCTTCTCCAACCATTACCATTTTGTTGCGCGGGGCAATCCTGCATCGGGCAGCCTTGGAGACCTGTTATCCCATCTTCACGGGCTCTCCTCGTTCGAGCTAAACGAACTCGATCAAACTCGCGGTCGGCACGTATGGTACAACTTTTGGGATACGAAACTAACGAGTCAATACAGTTACCTGGCTCGCCTGAATTATGTGCATCAGAACGCCGTGAAACACGGCTTGGTTCTCGTTGCGAACCAGTATCCGTGGTGCTCAGCTGCGTGGTTTGAAAGGGTTGCCGCGCCGGCACAGGTGAAAACGATTTACGGATTCAAGTTCGACCGGCTGAGAATCTATGACGAGTTCTAATTGTCCGCGCCGGCACGTGGAGTGTATGCGCTTCAGCGCCGCTCTTGGCGAAGCGCTCCGCGTGCACGGCGCGTTGGGAACCGTCGCAATCCAGAGCGCCGGTAAACCGGACGCACTCCATGCGCTATCGCGTTCAACCCCGCGCCACCGCACTCTTCATCAAGTAGCTGTGGATTGCTTTTGCAGCCCGCTTGCCGTCGCCCATCGCCAATATCACCGTCGCCGACCCGCGCACGATGTCTCCTCCCGCAAACACGCCGGCGATGTTGGTCATTCCCTTTTCATCCACGGAAATGTTTCCACGCTCGTTCAACCGCAACTCCGGGCAGGTGGATGTCAGGAGCGGATTGGCGCGCGTGCCGATGGCGACAATTACCATGTCGCAGGAGACCACAAATTCCGATCCAGCCAGCGGCTCGGGCCTTCTGCGGCCGGAGGCGTCTGCGGCGCCCAGTTTCATCCGGATGCAATCCAGCCCGCATACCCATCCTTTGTCGTTGCCCAGCACTTTTGTCGGTGCGGTGAGAAAATGAAATTCGACTCCCTCCTGTTTCGCGTGATGGATCTCCTCGGCGCGCGCGGGGAGTTCCTTGGCGGTGCGGCGATAAATAATCATGGCGGCATCGGCGCCGAGCCGCTTGGCGGTGCGGACGGAATCCATGGCGACATTGCCGCCGCCGATGACCGCCACGCGTTTGCCCTGCAACACGGGAGTGTCGGAGCGTGGAAACTGGTAGGCTGCCATGAGGTTCACGCGGGTCAGATATTCGTTTGCCGAGTAAACGCCCTTCAGGTTCTCTCCGGGGACCTCCATGAACACCGGCAGTCCCGCGCCATTGGCGATAAAGACGGCATCGAAGCGCTCCCGCAGTTCGGGCACGGTGTAGGTCCGCCCGATCACCGCGTTGCATTCGATTTGCACGCCCGCTCTTTCGAGCCGCTGCACTTCCTGGGCGACAATTTGTTTGGGAAGCCGGAATTCGGGAATTCCATACACCAGCACGCCGCCGGGTTTATGCAATGCTTCGTAAACGGTCACCTGGTGACCCGCTCGCGCCAGCTCGCCGGCGGCGGTTAATCCGGCCGGACCGGAGCCGACAATGGCGACGCGTTTGCCTGTCGAACCCCGGCGCGAAAAAGGGGAGATTTTGTCCTGGTGAGTGCGCGCCCAATCGGCCACATACCGTTCCAGGTATCCGATGCCGACCGGGTCGCCTTTCGTTCCCCGGACACACTCGATCTCGCATTGAATCTCCTGCGGACAGACCCGGCCTGTGACTCCCGGGAGCGAATTGTCGCAGAGCAGGCTTTGTGCTGCCTCCGAAATTTTGCCTTGCGCCACCAGGTCGATGAATCGGGGGATATTCACGCCGACGGGGCAGCCGGTGACGCATTTTGGATTCTTGCATTGCAGGCAGCGCTCCGCTTCGAGCAGCGCCAGTTGCTCCGTAAACCCGAGGTTCACCTCCTCAAAATTCACCGCCCGCTCCGACGAATCCTGCTCGGGCATTTTCTGGCGGTCGATATCCAATCGCTGCCGGGTGCTGGGCTTTTCTGCCATTCAGGTTTTGATTGTGTTGTCCAGCCGGCAATTGCGTTCGGCGCAGGCCATGGCCTCCTGTTCGAATTCGCGATACGCCGTCAGCCGGTCCATCAACTCTTCATAGTTGACCTGGTGCCCGTCAAATTCCGGACCGTCCACGCACGCAAACCGGGTTTGGCCCCCCACGGTGACGCGGCAACCGCCACACATACCCGTGCCGTCAATCATCACCGGGTTGAGCGAAACGATCGTCTTCACGCCGCTCGTTCGCGTCAAGGCCGCCACGGCACGCATCATCGGCACCGGGCCGACTGCGTACACAATGTCTATGGCGCGGGCCGCGAGAAGGTCCCGGGTGGCTTCTGTCACAAATCCCTTGCGCCCATAACTTCCATCATCGGTGCAAACAATCACATCTCCGAACCGCTTCAATTCGTCTTCCAGGATGACCCATTCCTTTGAACGTCCGCCGATGATGCTGGTGACGGTGACGCCAAGCGCGCTCAGGCCCTGGGCGATGGGATGCACGACCGCGGTACCCACGCCGCCTCCGACGCACAAGGCATGACCGCCCCCAACCAGTTCCGTGGGCCGGCCGAGCGGGCCCACGATGTCTCGAATCGCATCCCCCCGCTGCAAGGCCGATAAAGCGTGCGTGCTCTTTCCCACCGCCTGGATGATGAGCGCGACTGAACCCGCCGCCGCATCGGAATCGGCTATGGTCAGAGGGATGCGTTCGGAGGTTTCATCGAGCCGCACGATGACGAACTGGCCGGGTTTGCGGATTTGCGCGATGCGCGCAGCCGCAACATCCAGCCGCGTGACATTCGGACTGAGTTGTTGGCGCGACAAAATCTCGTGCATGTGAATGTGGGACCCCCATTCGGGGTTCTCTCACATGTACGATGCCGGATGACCCTTTGTCAGGTCAACCACAGATTGGGAGTTGGTGGCAACCAACGCGTCGGTACATTCTCCCTCTCCCGTCGGACGGGAGAGGGGGACCATTCCACCCGGTGGATGATTTCCTGGCAGCGCCTGGGCTGTCGATCCTCCTTTGACATGGGGTGCCATTCGAGCTTATCTAAACATTGTCTCTCCCCAAACTATGAGTCGTGAAGCGGTAGAAATGGCAGTTGGCGCCGTCGTGATCGAGGTCGGCGACGTGAAGACCATCCGGCTGAATTGGCCGGCAGGTTACGATATGGCCTTCAAAACGGGCCAATTCATCACCTGCTTCTGGCCTGACGAGCCCGCGTACAAGAGGGCCTATTCCCTGTCATCGTGCGCGCTGGATCCCGGTTATTACGAATTTACCGTCCGTCGCGACGGCAAGATGGGGACGCGCCTGGTCGACTGGATCAAGCCGGAGCAGCGGCTGATGGTGCTGCCCCCGGCGGGAAAATTCCTCCCGGTATACGAGCCGGACAAGCATCTTATCTGCATTGCGGGCGGTTCGGGCGTGGCCCCGTTTCGCGGATTCTTCCGCGAGGCTGCGCGGCGAAAGCTCGAAACTAAAATCACGATCCTTTACAGCGCGCGCACGGACAAAGACATCATCTTCCGCGAAGAATTTCAGCGCCTGCAACAGGAGAATCCCAATTTGCACTTTCAGGTGACATGCACCCGGCTGACTGCCGAGGATTCGTGGGCAGGCCGCCGCGGGCGCATCGATGCAGCCTGGATCAAGGAGCACATCCAGGATCTGTCCAGGAGCTATTTTTACGCGTGCGGACCCAACGCGCTTGTGGAATTTGCCGAAGGAATGGTGTTTGAGCTTGGCGTGCCGCGCGGCAAGATGAAGACGGAGAAATGGGGGTGATGGAGGGTCGAGGGACGAGGGCCTTCCGGCAGACGCGCCAGCACGTGGAGTGCGTGCGCTTCAGCGCCGCTCTGGGTTTAGCACCGCTCTTGTACGAGTCGTTGGGAGCCGTCGCAATCCAGAGCGCCGGTAAACCGGACGCACTCCATACGCTAGCGCATTCGCTTGCTCCCACGGGGTTTGACAGACGCGCCATGTATCCTGTTCTCTATTGACGGGTTGTCGCGGGGAGCCTTAACTGCGGGATGCGCTTCGGTTGGGCCATGAAGATCATGACGTTAGCCTTGGGTTTGGTCATACTCCCAGGCTGTGTCCATCACGCCGTCCCTGTGTATAAGCCAGTCGGCCCGCAACTTTCCGGCAGCAATGAAACCAACTCACACGAAATCCCCCGCAAATGGATCGTCACCCCCGAGGAAGGCGTGGATGGCAAAGTCGCCTGGGTGAATTCCAACCTGCAATTCGTGGTCGTGACTTTTCCAATTGGCCGCACGCCGGGGCCGGACCGCCGGCTGAATGTTTATCGTAAAGGCCTCAAAGTCGGTGAGATTAAAATCACCGGACCACAGCGGGAGGACAGCGTCGTGGGCGACCTCATTGCAGGGGAAGCTCAGTCAGGCGATACCGTGCGCGAGAGATAGCCTCCGGCTAATTCTCCGAGGGCTGGGTGCTCTCCTCTATCGGCTGGGAGACTGACTTTACAATTCTGGGCCAGGATTGTTTTTGGTAAGGCGAGTGGAGGTTGAAATAAATTCCGCACAGCGGCCGCTGCCCGTCGTTCTGGCTTAGGATGACAGTGACGTGTTTGTCGAGGGCAATTCCGTGCCGGAGCTGGGGGCCGCGGCTCTCAAAGGCGCGAATGGCTTTGCTCACCAGGGACCCGAGCGAAGCTTCAAATTCATCGGGGGTCTTGTGGATGCAGACCACGTAGTCCTCGTACGCTTTCAGGGCGTCCGCGATTTCCTGCTGAAAGGTCTCTACAGTCACTGGGTCAGAATAGGAGCCGGAACTGGAAAGGTGAAGCCCAAAATAAAAATTTCATAAAAATTACATCGTGTTCATGTGCTGCTGGTCATTTTTTGCCGGGGGCCAAACAGCGCAGTGCCAATTCTGACGATTGTGGCGCCTTCCTCGATGGCCACTTCGAAATCCCCGGACATGCCCATGCTTAGGGAGGGCAGGGGGGACTGGAGCAATTGTTCGCACCGGGTTTTGAGTTCGCGCAACTGCCGGAACAGGGGCCGGACCTTTTCGGGGTCGGGTGCCCACGGCGGAACGGTCATGAAGCCCTGGACATCCAGGCGGGGCAGGGCATGGATTTGTTGCAGATCCAGCAGCAACGCCTCGGGCCTGTAGCCAAACTTGCTGGCTTCGCCGACGATATTGACTTCGATGAGGACGGGGATGGTTTTGGCGGCCTGGTCGGCGCGTTTTTGAAGTTCCTGCGCCACGGCCAGGCTGTCTACGCTCTGGATCATTTCGAACAGGTGCACCGCGTCTCTGCATTTGTTGGTCTGGAGGTGGCCGATCATGTGCCAGCGCAGAGAGTCGCCGCATAAAGGGATTTTGGCTTTTGCCTCCTGCACCTTGTTTTCGCCAAACACCCGAAACCCGAGATTGGCGGCTTCCTGGATTTTCTCCGGGGATTGGGATTTGCTGACCGGGAGCAGGGTGACTGTCGCCGGGTCACGTCCGGATCGGATGCAGGCCCGTTCGATGCGCTGGCGGATCAACCCGAGATTTGTTTCCAAAACCATGCGGGCAGAATATCCGCGAATCAGGAAAATAAAAGGAGTTGTCCGCGAATTACGCGAATTCAGGCGAATGGGGAAGGGTGAGGCGAGAATCGGGCCAGTCATTTATCCCGTAGAAGACGACGTAAGGAGGCTCCATCTACGTTCCGAATTCAGGACAGATCAGAGCCTCCTTACGTCGGCGCCTACGGGATGGGGAAGGGGATCTGGCTAGTGGTTGTGGCCGCAGCCGCAACCCTCGCCGCAATCGCCTGAGTCCATGTCCGATTCGGTTGGAAGCCGGCCGAGTTCGAGTGTTTTGGAGATGAGCTCGTTGATCGACTTATGGACATTCTGGAATTCCTCCTGGGCGTCCAAAAAGCCGCGGGCAACCGGGTTCTGCAGGAGGGCGTCACGATCTTTCTCGAACGCGGAAATTTCCTCGCCGGTCAATGGCGTGGAACTCTGTTGCTTCCTTTGTAGCGCCTGGCCTTTGGTCATGAGCCCTTCGTATTGTGTCTGCGATTTCTCGTCGGACATAAAAGTGGAAATTCGCTCGCGTGCAGAATGCAATTCCGGCTGCTCCAGAATCGCCTGACAAAGCTCCTTCGTTTTCTGCACAATCTGATTTTCGATAGTCGTTGTTTGCATATGGTCAGTCCAACCGACACAGGCAGCCATCACGGCGTTCGGGTCAGTCGCAATAATACATCACAATCCATGCTTGAAAGCAACCCCGGGTGTGGATAAAACGAGGCGCGTTGGCCCCATCGCATCGAATTATGTCCACACTGACGATAAAACCTCCGGGCTCCTGCAAGTATGACCTGTTGGCGTTGGGCGAGGTGATGCTGCGGTTGGATCCGGGCGAAGGGCGGGTCCGGACGGCGCGGCAATTCACCGCCTGGGAAGGCGGAGGCGAATACAACGTGGCGCGCGGGTTGCGCCGTTGTTTTGGGTTGAAGACGGGGATCTGCACGGCTTTCGCCGACAATGATATTGGGCGCTTGCTCGAGGATTTTGTGCTCCAAGGCGGCGTCGATACTGAGTTCATTCAATGGGTTCCTTACGATGGTGTGGGCCGCACCGTGCGAAACGGGCTTAATTTTACCGAGCGCGGTTTTGGAGCGCGAGGGGCATTGGGGATTCCGGATCGGGGCCACACGGCGGCGAGTCAGCTTCGCCCGGGTTCCTTCGACTGGGCCCGCATCTTCGGGCAATTGGGGGTGCGCTGGCTGCATACGGGTGGGATCTTCGCGGCCTTGAGCGACACCACGCCCAGGCTGGTTATTGAAGCCTTGCAGGCGGCCCGCAGCAGCGGAACCATTGTGTCCTACGATTTGAATTACCGCCCATCACTCTGGAGAAGCATTGGCGGACAAGACCGGGCCCGGGAGGTGAACCGGGAGATTGCGCGGCACGTTGACGTGATGATTGGGAACGAAGAGGATTTCACGGCGTGCCTTGGATTGGAAGTGGAAGGCGGGGACGCAAGCTTGAGCAGCATCGATTCAGGGGTGTTCAAGAAGATGATAGGGCGGGCGGTGCAGGCGTTTCCGAACTTCAAAGTTGTCGCGACCACGTTGCGGGCGGTCAAGACGGCGACTCGCAACGATTGGGGGGCGATTTGCTGGGCCGATGGGAAGTTTTACGAAGCTGGCCAGCGCAAGGACCTGGAGATCCTGGATCGGGTTGGGGGCGGTGACAGTTTTGCGAGCGGGCTCATTTACGGCTTCTTGCGGTTCAACGATCCTCAAAAGGCGGTGGAGTATGGAGCGGCGCATGGAGCGCTGGCGATGACAACGCCGGGGGACACATCGATGGCATCGTTGAAGGAAGTGGAGGCGCTGGTTGCGGGAGGCAGCGCGCGGGTGCAGCGGTAGCCGCGTCTCATAAGAGCGCGGCCATCTCAAGAATGTTGAAGGCTTGCAGGAACTCAGTGAGATGGCAGCGCTCTTACGAGACGCGGCTACGAAGATTGAGGGCTGCCGGTGGGGACGGATTTTGGCAACAGGAAGCAAAGGGCGGCGCTGACCAGGATGGCGCTGCCGAGGACTGTGAACGGGACGGCAGTCCCGCCGGTTTCCTGTTTTAACCAGCCGAAGGAAGCATTGCCGGCCCAGCCGCCGACATTGCCGATGGCATTGACCAGGCCAATCACCGCGCCCGTGACGCTGCGGGGCATCGTCTCGGGAGGGATCGCAAAAAACGGCGCAAGTCCGGCAAACGGCCCCTGGATGGCAAAGCAGAGAAATAAGTACGAGAGCCAAAACGACTGCCTGGCAGCCAGGACGCTGGCGATCAAACAAACACCGCTGACGGCATACACGAGTGCCACATGCATTCGCCGCTCCTGCGTCCGGTCGGAATGCCGCGATATGAGGACCATGACGACGGCGGTGACCAGGTACGGCACGGCATAGAGAAGCCCGGTCTGCAGGGGCGTGAAGGCGCGGCCGGGAGATTTCAGGGCTTCGCTCAAGAACGTGTTGCAGCCGTACGAACAGGCATTCATCAGGAAACAGATCGGCACCATGACGAACACCGCGGGGTGGGCCAGGGCTTTCCAGGGCCGGGATACAGGCGTCACTTCCTTGCCTTCCCTTTGAAGGGTGGTTTCGAGGAACTCACGTTCCTGGTCTGAAATCCATTTTGCTTCGCGCGGATGATCCCGGATGGCGAACCACCAGATGGGCAGCCACAGGAAGGGCAGGGCGCCTTCGGCGATCAGAGCGGTGCGCCACCCCCAGGTGCCCAGGAGCGCCCCGGTCACCGGCGCAGCGCCGGCAACGGCCAGGGGCTGGCAGAGGTTCCAGTAAGCATTCGCCCGGGCGCGCTCCGTGCGGGGAAACCAGTTGGCCAATAACACCAGCGTCGCCGGGTACACGGCGCTTTCGGCCATTCCCAGCAGGAAACGCATGGTCCGGAATTGCGCGGCGCTGGTTGCGTAGCCGCAACCCACTGCCGCAATTCCCCAGGCCAGCAAGGACAAACTGACCACTTTGCGCGCGCTCCAGCGGCTGGCCAGGTACCCGCCTGGCATCTGCAACAGAAGATATCCCCAGAAAAATATTCCAATCGCATTGCCCTTGATCTTGTCGTTCATCCCCAGGTCCGCCATCGCTGTCGATAAATGCGGATCAAACGCCAGGGCGACATTGGTGCGGTCCACGTAGGAGATCGTGTACATGACGAGCGCCGCCGGGATGATATGCAGCCATCGCTGCTGAGGACTTGCGCGCACGCAGGGTGCTAAATAACAACGGAGATGATGAGATGTCGATTATTTTGGCGGACCGGCCCCGCATTCCCGGGCACGGCGCGATAATTTTTTGCGGGTATGGGTGGCGGATTCCGGCATCGGCATTCCTGCGCATTAAGATCTCTGGCGGATTTTCTGCCGCGAAGGAAAAACGCGCCAGCGTCCTGGAGTGCGTGCGCTTCAGCGCCGCTGTCGGTTTAGCATCCCTCGTGCAGGCCGGTATTGCGAGCGATCCCAATCCAGAGCGCCGGTAAACCGCGCGTTCCACCCCTCAACCCTCTGCTAATAACCCTCACCATCTCCCGGTAGTAATGCAACCCTGCGGCTATTCTTTGACAAATGCGCGTCCGGCATGAAATTGCGGGGAGGTTTCGGCTATGCAACAGTGCTCCCGGCCCGATTTTTTTGAACAGACCAGGACCCGGTGTTTCAAAGTGGGTAAATGGCCGCCACGGCGCGGCTTGGTTGATAAAATGTAAACTATGAAAAGTCTTTCAAAACCTGTAATTGTTTTGTCTTCGGCGCTCGTCACTGGTTTGGCGGTCTTTATCTGTCTTCAATTCACGTCTCTGGGCCGCGAGAACTCCGCCCAACCGCAATTCAAGATCCAGGACACCCCGATCAGCCGCGACACCCGGGGGCTCACGAGCTTCGCTCCCATCATCAAGAAGACCGCGCCCAGTGTCGTGAATATTTACACGACCCGCACCGTGCACATGCGCCCGATGCCGAACGGGATGATGAGCGACCCGTTCCTGCGCCGGTTTTTCGGGCCCGACACGGACCAGCGCGGCCATCACTCGATGATGCGCAAGGAACAGAGCCTGGGTTCAGGGGTCATTGTTTCACCCGAGGGCTACATCCTGACCGCCAACCATGTGATTGAAGGAGCTGATGAAATCAAGGTCGCGCTGGCATCCGGAGGCAAGGAATTCACCGCGAAGGTGATTGGGAGCGATCCACCCACAGACGTTAGCGTTTTGAAGATCAGCGCGAAGGATTTGCCGGCGATCACGATTGCCGACAGCGACAAACTGGAGGTCGGCGATATTGTGCTGGCGATCGGGAACCCCTTCAACGTCGGCCAGACCGTCACGATGGGAATCATCAGCGCGCTGGGCCGATCCTCCCTGGAGCTGAACCAGTACGAAAATTTCATCCAAACGGACGCCGCGATTAATCCGGGCAATTCCGGCGGCGCGCTGGTGGATGCCGAAGGCCGGCTTGTGGGGATCAACTCGGCGATCTTCACGACCAGCCACGGTTATCAAGGAGTGGGTTTTGCGATCCCGGTCAATCTTGCCCGCAACGTCATGGAACGGCTCATCAAATATGGGACTGTCACGCGCGGGTATCTGGGCGTGTCACTGCAGCCGGAAATTACGCCTGACCTGCAGGAAGAGTTCGGGCTGCCCGACACCAGCGGGGCAATGGTCGGGGGCGTCCAGCCGAACACGCCGGCCGCCAAGGCCGGGCTGCAAACGGGAGATGTCATTCTCGCGGTTGACGGCAAACCGATCAAGGACAGCCAGCAGCTTCGATTGTTGATTTCCCAAACGCCGCCTAACACCCGTGTCACTCTCACGATATTGCGAAGCGAGCCTGGCAAGAAGCCGGTGGATAAGACGATACCGGTGACCCTCGGCACGTTGCCTGACGAGCTTGCCGGCCGCAATCCCCGGAATGCGCCCAGGGAGGAAGCGCCCCAGCCCCAGGATTCGCTGGACGGGGTGGAGGTCGCGGATATCGACGCGAGTGCGCGCCAGCAATTCAATCTTCCGCCGAATCTGAAGGGGGCGGTGGTGTCCAATGTGGAGGAGGATTCGAGCGCTGCGGAGGCAGGAGTGCGGCCGGGGGATGTCATCCAGGAAATCGACAGGCACAAGGTGAACAACGCCGATGACGCTGTGAGGTTGAGCAAGAAGTCCAACAAGAACCGGGTGCTTCTGCAGGTTTGGAGCTCAGGCGCGAGCAGGCTCATTGTCGTGAATAACTCCGCACAAAAATAATGCCAGGCCATTCGGAACAGCGTGCCCGCCGAAAAAGCTGTTATCGTTGAAGAAAACCTGCTGTCTTATGAATCCTATGCAAACTCAAACCAAATTCAGTAACGTGCTCAAACTGTTCACCTGCGCAGCCGTTGCCTTCGCGGCGCTGGCCCATGCGGAGGAGAAAAAACCCGATGCCACAGGCATCTGGACCTGGAGCGTCCCCGGCCGCAACGGAGGACCGGAACGCACCAACAAGCTCGTCCTCAAAGTCGAAGGCGAAAAAGTCACCGGCACCGTGTCCTCACCACGCCGCGGCGGCGAAATGGTTGAAACGGAAATCAAAGACGGCAAGATGGCGGGCGGCGAAGTTTCCTTCACCGTCACCCGCGAATTCGGCGGCAACACCATGACTTCAAAGTATTCAGGCAAGGTCAACAGCGACGTCATCAAGGGCAAGATGGAATTCGAAAGGGACGGCGAAACACAGTCTCGCCCCTGGGAAGCCAAACGCGTGATGCCAAAGGCGGAAAAGATGGACAAGATGGACTCGCCCGCTAAAACGGAAGCGAAATAATCATACTCCTCAAGGTGGCTGCGCTTCGTGAGAACGCAGCCATTTTCTTTCTCCATCCGCCCGGCACGCTGCTAGGCCTCAATCAACATCCGCGCGGGATTTTCGATGCTATCCTTCACTCTCTTCAGGAAGGATACGGCTTCGCGACCATCCACGATGCGGTGATCGTAAGTCAGGGCCACGTACATCATGGGACGGATGACGACATTTCCTTCGCGGGCGACGGGGCGTTCCTGGATGGCGTGCATGCCGAGGACGCCGCTTTGGGGCGGGTTGACGATGGGTGTTGAGAGGAGGGACCCATAGACGCCGCCGTTCGTGATTGTGAACGTGCCGCCGTGCAGTTCGTCGGGTTTGAGCTTGCCGTCCCTGGCCCGCGTCGCGAAGTCGCCGATCGCCTTTTCGATTTCCGCAAAGCTCATCCGCTCGGCATTGCGCAGAACGGGCACCACCAGCCCTTTGCCGCTGCCGATGGCGACGCCGATGTCGAAGAAATTGTGGTAGACCACATCCGTGCCCCGGACCTCGGCATTGATGACCGGAAACTGTTTGAGTGCATCCACGCAGGCTTTGACGAAGAAGGACATGAAACCGAGTTTGACATGATGTTTGGCCTGGAAGACCTCTCCATGCTGCTTTCGCAGAGCCATGACCTGGGCCATATCGATTTCATTGAACGTGGTGAGCAACGCGGCGTTGCGATGAGCCTCGACGAGCCGTTCGGCGACGGTCCGCCGCAAACGGCTCATTGGCACCACTTCCTGCTCCCGCACTGAACGCGGCTGGGGACTTTCGCGCCGAGACTCGGAAATTGCCGGCTCCTGCGGCGTGGCAGGCGAAGCGGGCCTCGAAGTCGGGAGGTTGGTTTTCTTGGGCTCAGAGGAAGGGGCAGCCGCCGAAGTTTGCGCGGGCGCCGGCGCCGGCGGTTTTGATTCGGGAGTTTTATCCTTCTTTGCCGGGGACGCGGATTTGGATTCTGGTTGCCCGTCCTTATCGAGATAGGCGATCACCTCTCCGACTTTGGCGACCTCCCCTTTTTGCTTCAGCACCTTTGTGATCCTGCCCGCCTCGGGAGATGGCAGTTCGACGGTCGCTTTTTCGCTCTCGAGGGTGACCAGCGGATCGTCCTTGGCAACGAGATCGCCGGGTTTCTTAAGCCAATCTCCGATTTCAACTTCAGTGATCGACTCGCCTAATTCCGGAACTTTTAATTCAATGGCCATAAATTCAATCAAACGCGTACTGGAC
>DASRKU010000189.1:0-3103 GCA_035648815.1 Verrucomicrobiia bacterium
CAGCGTGACGCTCCAGAACGTGCGCAAGCCGCCGGCGCCCAGCGTTAGGGCCGCCTGCTCCTGCTCGGTGCCCGTCGCCTGCATCACCGGGATCAGTTCCCGGGCGACAAAGGGAAAGGTCACAAAGGTCGTGGCCAGGACAATCCCAGGCACGGCAAAGATGATTTTAATATCGTGCGCGGCCAGCCAGGGTCCAAAAAAGCCCTGGAGTCCGAACAGGACAATGAACATGAGACCTGCGACGACTGGCGACACGGAGAAGGGCAGGTCAATCATGGTGATCAGCAGGGATTTTCCTCGAAACTCGAATTTGGCGATGGCCCATGCGGCGGCCACGCCGAAGATGGTGTTGAGAGGGACGCTGATGGCGGCGACGAGGCATGTGAGCCGGATGGCGGCCCAGGTCTCGGCGTTTTGGAGCGATTTGAGATAATAAGCCCAGCCGTGAGCAAAAGCCTGGGCGAAGACATTGATCAGCGGCAATAGCAGAAAGACCATGCAAAACGCCAGCGCCACCAGGACGAGAATCCATTTCACCAGCGGCGGTTCCTCCAGCCCGCGACGTGATGGGTCGGTGGCATCGGGTGGGATTGTGGATGGGCTGTTACTCATGCTGTTGTTCAAAGCTTCCGGCCCACTGTTCGAGCAGGTTGATGGCTCCCAGCAGAACAAATGAGAAGATAAGCAGCACGACCGCCAGGGCAATCGCGCCTGTATAATCGTATTCCTCGAGACGGATCACGATGAGGTAGGGGGCGATTTCAGTTTTGAAAGGCTGGTTGCTGGAGATAAAGACAATCGAGCCGTACTCGCCAATGGCCCTGGCAAAAGCCAACGCAAAGCCGGTTAGAACCGGCGGCAGGAGGGAAGGGGCGATGACGCTGACAAACGTGCGCAGGCGGCCCGCGCCCAGTGTGGCGGAGGCCTCTTCAACTTCCCGTTCCAGGCTCTCGAGCACGGGCTGAAGCGTGCGGACGACGAAGGGCATTCCGACAAAGGTCAGGGCGATCACGACACCCAATCTCGTATAAGCCCCCTCGAAGCCCAGCGGCACCAGGTATCTCCCCAGCCAGCCAGAGGCCGCAAAGAGATTGGCCAGCGTCAGACCCGCCACCGCCGTCGGCAATGCGAAGGGAAAATCCACGATCGCATCCACAAATCGGCGGCCCGGGAAGCGATAGCGGACCAGCACCCAGGCCAGCAATGTCCCAAAGATCGCATTGGCCACGGCTGCGGCCAGCGAGGCTCCGAATGTCAGCTTGTAAGCCGCCAGGGCGCGCTCCGTCGTCGCGAGCTTCCAGAACTCAGACCAGGAAAGACCCAGGGTGCGAATGATCAGCCCCGCAAACGGAACGAGAACGATTCCACTGAGAAAGAACAGAGTCAGACCCATCGTCAGGCCGAATCCGGGCAGCGCGTTAAATCGCCTGTTCTTCATGATGTCTCAGTCCGCGAAGAATAAAGCCGGCGGCATCCCGGCGAAAGGCTGAAATGCCGCGACGGAAAACAGGACGCGCGCACCAGGCGGCGCGCGCGTCCAGCCGCGGAGCACGAAAACTCCCCACCCCAAAGTCCATGCGACTGTTTCAAATCATTCCACCATTCCACGCCTGAAAAGGCTAGCGCCGGCCCAGTTGGATCTGGTCAAAAATTCCGCCTTCGTTGAAATGAGTCTTCTGCGCCTTTTGCCAGCCGCCAAACACTTCATCAATTGAAAACAGCGTCAAGCTGGGGAATTGACCCGAAAACTTCTGCGCCACGGCGTCCAGCCGCGGACGATAGAAATTGCGGGCTGCCACTTCCTGCCCCTCGGGCGTATACAGGTATTCCAAATACGCCTTCGCCACCTCCGTCGTGCCCCGCTTTTTCACAACCTTATCCACCCATGCCACCGGCGGTTCGGCAAGGATGCTGATTGAAGGGGTGACGAGCTCGAATTGGCTCTTGCTCGTGTCATGGAGCGTGAGCAGGGCTTCATTCTCCCACGCGATCAGCACATCCCCAACTCCCCGCTGCACAAAAGTCGTGGTGGCGCCTCGCGCGCCCGTGTCGAGAATGGGCACGTTCCTGAAAAGCCTGGTTACGAACACCTGCGCCTTGGACTCGCTCCCCTGCTTCTTGAGCGCATAGCCCCAGGCCGCCAGGTAATTCCACCGCGCCCCGCCCGATGTTTTAGGATTGGGTGTCACAACAGACACGCCGTCCCGTACCAGGTCGTCCCAATCCTTGATGTGCTTCGGGTTCCCCTTGCGCACCAGGAAAACGATAGTGGATGTGTAAGGAGTGCTGTTGTCGGGCAGCCGCTTTTGCCAATCGGCAGGCAGCAGCTTCGCCTTTTCGGCAATGGCATCGATATCATAAGCCAGCGCCAGCGTGACGACATCGGCTTCCAGGCCGTCGATGACGGACCGGGCCTGTTTGCCCGACCCGCCATGGGATTGCCGGATTGCCAGGGTGTCGCCGGTCTTCGCTTTCCAATATTTTGCGAACACGGCGTTGTAGTCTTCATAGAATTCCCGGGTGGGATCATAGGAAACGTTCAGAAGACTGATTTCCCTCGCCTGGACAGAGGCCAAAATCGCGCAGCTCGCGAGCATCAGGATTTTTGAAACGATTTTCATCTTTGCACTTTCTGGATTTTCAAAATGCCAGTTGCAGCCGGGTGAAGAGCACTTGTTCCGGATGCCGGGTGACCGGGCCAGGTCCTGTGGAGCCGCCGCCGCCAGTGAAGCTGGTGTGCGAATAGCTCGTTGCGAATCGAATGTTCTTGTTCAAATACCAGTTCAACCCAACCGACCAGGCCTGCGCCTTCGAAGCCGATGCCAGGGGATTGGCAAAGCCGGCAAAGGCGGCGTCGTCCACATCCAGTTCCGCATACCGGCCCACGAGTTGAAGCGCGCCCCATTGGCCTGCGGACGGGTCAAACGGATGTTTGGGAGTTACTGCGGCGGAGTAGGAAGCACTTTCGCCCGTGAGCATCCAGCCTCCCGCCACCTGCCACGCTGAGTTGTGAAGATTTTGCGAGAGCTGGGGAGCTGTCGTTCGGCGGACGCCCTGGTCGGAAACCACATATTCACCCATGACAAACAGCGGACCATAAGAA
>DASRKU010000190.1:0-11397 GCA_035648815.1 Verrucomicrobiia bacterium
CGCGGAGCAGCGGCGCAACCTAAGGCGCGATGCACACGAGGGATGGCATTTGTTCGGGCCGCTGAACGCGCCGGGGACATTGAACACGATGTCCGCCTCCTTCGGCTGCGCTGCAGGTCTGGCTGCGCGCAGCGCAGCCCTACCTTATCCGTGTTCATCCGTGTGAATCCGTTCTTAAAATTGATTCAGCCTTCCTGCGGCGCGGCGCTTTGGGCTTCCGCAAGAGCGGTTTGCCTGGCTCCGGCGCGGCTCCGTTCCGCTGCAGGGAGCCATTTCCGCGTGGACCAGCGATGATACATGATCATGCCCCGCGTCCACTCGTCGCAGATCATCGAAATCCAAATTCCGACCAGGCCCAGGCCGAGTTTGATCCCAAGGAACCACGCGAGCGGCACCCACAAACCCCACATGCAAATCAGTCCGACGATGACCGGGAAGCGCGCGTCGCCGGTTGCCCGCAGGGCGCTGATGACCACGACATTGAACACGCGTCCGGGTTCGAGAAGCATTCCCATGCGGATCAGCACTGTCCCGGAGAGAATGATGACAGGAGTGCTGGTAAACGCGCCGAGCAGCCAGGGGGCCGCCAGACCGAGCACGGCCATTCCCCCGATCGCGCAGCAAAAGGCGATTCGCAAGCTGCGCAGCAATTCACGATAAGCGGCCTCGAAGTTGCCGGCGCCAATTAAATGGCCGATCAGAATTTCTGTTCCGAGGCCGATGGACACGTTGATGAGAATTACCCATCGATTGATGTTCATCGTGTAGGTTTGAGTCGCCAGCGACGTTGCGCCCATATGGGCGATGAACGTTGTGATCACCATGAAGGCGACCCAATAGCTGATATTTTCCCCGGCTGCCGGCAGGCCGATATGCAAAACGCGCCGCAATTTTTCGCCGCTGATCGAAAAGAAATCCCGCCAGCCCAGCTTCAAATGAGTCCGCCGCGCCAGAATAATCCATAAAGCGACATTGGACACCACGCGGCTGAACACGCTGGAGATCGCCACCCCGACAACCCCGAGCTTTGGAAATCCCAAAAGCCCAAACAGCAGCAGGCAGTTGCCAATGACATTGAGAACGTTCTGACCGAGGGCAACCAGCATCGCGTCGCGGGTGTGGGTGTGCGCGCGCAACGTGGCGGCGATCGACACATTCATGGATTCAACAAACAAGGTCCCGCCCATCAGTGCCAGGAAGGGTTTGGCATAGACAATCGGGCCGGCCGGGACCTGCATCAAGCGCAGCATCGGCGTCGAGAACAGCGTAACCAGCACGCTCACGGCGAGACCGATCCAGAAGTTCGTCGCAATCGCCGCCGCCGAGATCCGGTCGGCTCCTTTTCGATCGTGGGCGCCCAGATGATGTGTGATGACCACGCTGCTGCCGATGCCGATGAACGCGAAGGAAATGACGAAGAGCATCACGATCTGGTTCGCAACACTCAGGCCGGCGACGGCATCGTCGCCGATATGGCTAACCATCAGGATGTCGACGGTGCCGATCAGAACGCGCAGGCCCTGCTCGATAAAGATCGGCCATGCCAACCCCAGCAATGTGGCGCGGGGGGCAGACGGCGAGACGGCGCCCCGGGATGGTTCACTCACTGATTCGCTTGTTGATTTGGACTCAGTCATGCGAAAGCGAGCGCAGAAAACCCTCACCCCGGCCCTCTCCCATCCGATGGGAGAGGGGGAATGGATTGACGCGTTGGTTGCAAACCATGGCGTTATTCAATCCCAATAGTGCGCCGCTGTTCCCTCTCCCGTCGGACGGGAGAGGGTGCCCAGAGGGCGGGTGAGGGTCCGGGAGTGGGCCAGGGTGAGGGCTGCTTTTAGCTTTCGGTTTGGACAACACGCCATCACGTCGACTTCTGCGGGAAAATAATCTTCACTCGACATCTGGTTATTGTAGTTCCTGTCCTCCTGCGAAGAAGTCAAAATACATCACCCAATAGAAGAAAATCGGATCGTGCGCCGAAAGACTTGGCAACTGCGCAGCTATTCTGCGCTTTTTTTCAACCTGCGGCATTTGTTAATGCTCGAGCACATCAGTATCGCTCCCATTATGGTCACGCTTCCAGGTGAAGGCTCGGGCACTATGGTCAATAAATACAAATGATAGTTTGCTCCGACTGCAGCTATTTGTCCTGAATCGTTGATCGCGTTTGCGCTCACAAGACTAGTCCCAATGCCGGGCCCGCTAATCAAATCGTTTAAGTCGTACATCGCGCTTCCACCATACAGAAAAGCATGTTGCTGATTTCCACCAATGTAAGACCAGCCTACCACCTGTCCGTCATCATTGATCCCCGTAGCGGAACTGACACTCCCGCCTAGAGTCCCTAATCCGGTCATAATCCCATCCTCAAATAAAAAAGCTTCCGTCGATCCAACGCTGGTATCTGAACTGCCGACGATCTGTCCCCTTTTGTTGATAGCCCATGCAAAGCTGCTTGGTCCCCCGAGAGTTCCAAGGTCCCTCATTGTTCCAGCGCTATATAGGAATGCGTGCATGACATCACCCACGGAGGTGAGTCCCGAGTATCCTACAATCTGCCCACTGTCATTAATTCCACGCGCGGCGCTGAATATGCCTCCCAGTGTGCCGAGATCTGTCATTGCTCCCGCAGTATAAAGAAAGGCATGGTCGGATTGCATGCTATCGCCGAGGGACGCGTGCCCCACCACTTGGCCCGCGCTGTTGATGCTCAAACCATAGCTACCTGATCCACCGAATGTGCCGAGATCGGTCATCCTGCCGGCCGTGTACAGAAAAGCATGAGCGGCCTGACCAGAACCGCCAGTAAGGGCATATCCAACAACTTGGCCGGAATCGTTGATCCCGTCGGCCTCGCTATTCATGCCCCCGAGAGTGCCCAAATCAGTCATCCTTCCAGCGCTGTAGACAAAGCCATGTAAAGTGCCAGCCGTCGTCCAGGAATAACCCGCCACTTGCCCAAGATTGTTAATCGCCGTGGCGTTGCCAGGCAAGCCGGGCACATTAGGGCCGCCTAAATTCCCTATGTCCACCACCGTGTAAGAAGGTTGTGCTGGACTCTCATTGCAGAACAAAGCCAATCCGAATACAGAAAAAACCCATGCAAGGTAATTAAGTTCTTTGGGGATTGTGTACGCCTTCACAGTATTAGAAAACAAAATCACTCCACGATTGTCAATAAGCCAATCGTTGCCAAAAACTCAAAAGTAAAGTTTAGGAATGCGTGCTACTGCGGACAGATCAGGCGGTAAAACACGGCTTCGTTGGCTGGGTCGATCGCGTTCGTCAAGGTGGTGAGCGAATCCGAGCCGGGCATGGTGACCCAGTTGGTGCCAAGTCCGGTGATCAAGGAATTGGTCTGCACTTGCAGCAGCCAGCCGCGATGATCAGCCGGCCAGGACAAGACGAACTGGGCGCCACCGCTGTTCTGCGACAAGGTCAGTGGAGGTGAAGTCAGCAAGTTGGTCACGCTGAAGGTCGCTGAGCCGACAAAGCCGCCGTCGAGTGTGGTGGCGGTGATCGTGGTGGTCCCGAAGGCGTTGGCGGTTACCAATCCGGAAGCGCTGACGGTGGCGATGGCGGCGTTGCTGGAGGCCCAGGTCACGGCAGGATAAGTGGCATTGACCGGCGACACGGAGGCGATCAGTTGCTGCGTGTCGGTGACGAAAGTGGAGAGGCTTGCCGGGGAGAGGGTCACTCCGGTTACGGGCACGGTGGAATCCATGTAAATCACGCCACGACCGGCGCTGCTCATGTAGACCCGCCCATGGACATTCTTGTCGCCTTCGATCAGCCCCGCGTTGCCACGGCCGCCGTATTGGTGGGCGTCGTCGTTCACCCGCACCCAGGTGCCGCCCTGGTCGGTGGAGCGGTACATACCCGCCACGCTGGCGCTGGCCGGTTTCCCCCAGATGAACAGGGTCGGGTAACCGGCGCCGGGGATGGTTTTGCCAATGGCGATGGCGTCGCAGGTATTGACGTTTCCGGTGTAGAACGTGGCGCCCGAATTGGTGGAGTATCTCAACCCGCTCGAACCCCGCGCGACCCAGGTATGGCCTTCGAATCCAGGAACGGCGCGGAACGTGGCCGAGCCTCCGGTCCCGACTGAACCCGACCGGGTGAAATTCAGACCGCCATCCGTGCTGACATACATATATCCATCGGTGGGATTGTAGGCGTAGAATTTCAACGGGTTCACCGGATCGCCCACAGGGTTGCAGGAGAATGTCAGGCCGCTGCTCAGGGTCCACAGGGTTCCCAGGTTGGTCGTAACATAGCATTTGTTAGTGCTGCCGACGGTCGATTTCCATACCACGGTGTTGCCATCCGCGGAGACAGCTATCTTGCCGCTGGTCATGGAGTCCGGCGTCGAAGGCATCATGGTCCACGTCCACGGCGCTTGTTTGGAATAGTAGACTTGGCCTGCATTCACGATGCGGGCAATGAAATTGGTTTTCGCGGCATAGGCAAATCCGCTGGACTGGCTCATGTTTCCCGGAGGTGAAACCATGATGTTGGTATGGACAAAACCGCCCTGGTCCCCCACCGAGGTGAGGAGCGGTCCGCCGGGCACGCTGCAGAAATCGAGGGGCACGGTTTCCTCCAGCCCTTTCACCATGAACTTCCAGGTTGAAAGCGTGAGGCCGGAGTTGAGATTCGTGGTGCAGAAAAGGCCGTTGCCCGAGCCGACGAAAACGCGGTTGGGATCGAAGGGGTCCATTTCAATGGTGCCGGCCCAATGGATTGCAGCGCTGGAGATATACGGAAAACCATTGGGGTTCATGGTGAATTTGCTGTTGGCGATCAGGTCATTCCAGGTCGCACCGGAGTTGGTACTGACGAGAATTCGGTCACCATAGGACCCATTCGGCTGCCACAGCCAGGAGGAGTAGGTGGCGGCCACGAGCTTTTTGGGATCCATTGCGGAGACGCTGATGCCGCAGTACGTCGGGGCACTGAAAGTCATGCCGGTGGGCGTAACGTTGGCCCAGGCTGCGTTGGTCAGGTTGTATTTCATGATGGCCCCGTTCGCGCCGTTCCCATAGGTGATGTAGAGATTCCTGTCGCTGGCCAGGGCGCAACGTTCCGGCAGTGAAGCCGTGGGGCTGGTGGTTAACGCAGTCCAGGTGCTGCCGCCATTATCGCTCTGGAATAAATTGTTTCCCGTGGTAAACACGCCGACGATGATGCGCGGCGTGGCATTGCCCTGGTTGGTTGAGGCGGGGTCGAATGCCACAAAGCTGATATTCGCACTTCCCACGTTGAGGCTGGTCACCGCATTCCACGTCGCCCCGGAATCCGTGCTCTTGAACAGCCCATTGGCGCGGGTGCCGCAGAAAAGAATGCTGCCGAGGTTGGGGTCCACTGCCAGGCCCTCCCCTTTGTTGCGGTCTGAACCGTTCCCGTTCGCCTTGAATTTCGAAGTCACATCAACAACGGTGAAACTCGCTCCGTAATTGGTTGAGCACAGGATGGCGGTGATGCCTGAGTTCCAATACGAAGTGCCCGCGAGGATATACAATTTGTTCGGTGATGAGGGATCCACCGCCAGGCTCTCCACTCCTTGATAACTGGTCTGAGACTGAGAGTTCCAGTCCAACAGTGGAATCCACGACTGGGTCGGCTGATCCCAGCGGTACGCGCCGCCCACGTCCGTTTTGGCATAAAAGAGATTCTGCTGGCTTGGACAAGCGATAATTCCCGATAGGTAACCGCCGCCGCCCATGGCGACGTTGCCGAAGGACTGGGCGTCAGCTTTTATGGCCCAACCGGTCCAAAGTCCGAGTCCCAGGATGGCCGCGATGAAGGCAGGAACGCGCTGATTTCGAAGATAAAAACCGGTAGGTGAAAGGCGATTGGAAGGTAGGCTCATAAAAAATCGGGCTGCAATTCAACCGTTGAATCACGGCGATGGAAGACCGACTCCGACGTGCAACTCAACGATTCCGGCTTGCAGAATGGCAGAGTCAGGCCCGCCCTGCAACAACGTCTGGAGGAAAGCATGGAGAAATGAGAAGACCTTGATGGACATTTACAACCGCTAATGCAGTACGGAACTGATCTTAACCGCGGATTTCGCGGATGACGCGGATAGAATGCTCGATCGGAATCCTCCGCATCCGCGTGATCAGCGTAATCCGCGGTCAAAAAGAATTCCCCGCACTCGCATCGAAACCCCCACCGCCTGCATGGTACACACCGCACCGAACCATTTATTAGCATTCGCTCCGTGCATTCAGTTGTGCGCGGATGAGTTTCGCAACCTGCCCATTCCTGGAAAATAGTTTACTTCGCGGATATGGGATTTATATTCCCGGCCTCGGCAGCCGATGTGGCGGAATTGGCAGACGCGCTAGACTCAAAATCTGGTACTCGTAAGAGTGTGTGGGTTCGACCCCCTCCATCGGCACCAATCAAGACTGCAGTGTGTCAACCCCTTCCAGATCCGTCTTCGGTTCGTAATAGAGCAAGCCCAATAGCTCGAAGCCTCCGTGGTCGGCGGCTATGCCGATGAGTTTCGGGGGGCTTGCGGAAACATGCGTTGAGGTTGCAGTTTCCATTTTAGATTGCCAGCCGGGGATACAAGCGAGAGCACATGGTGAAGAAAAGCGTGGCAGCCACCGTCGGAACGATTCCGAAGCGAAGGGGCGGGGTTTTAATTTCGACAACAATGTTGCTCATGAGGAAGCCGACCGGCGGGCGGATATTTTATTCCGGGCGAGAGAAGTTATCTTGGAAGGCAGATGCAGTATGCGGCCTGCGACCATGAACTCGCCTTCGCCTTGGTGATGAATCGTTCGCGGATGATTCCGCGCCGGGTCAATCCACGCTTGAATCACTTCCAGAATGAAGAAGTTGTATTTGGCGACCAGTATTCCATCCCGGACCTTGCATTCCAAACTCGCATAGCACTCGGCGATGAGCGGAGCTTTAACACGCGTTGCGGCTACTTGGGTGAGTCCAAAGGTCTTGAACTTGTCAGTGCGTCGGCCTGAAGTGTTCCCGCAACCTACCACCGTTTTCGCCAATTCCACCGTCGGAATGTTAAGCACGCATTCCTTGGTTGTCTTCAAAGACTCGAACGAGTAGTTCCGGTCGCTGATCACACAGCCCACGAGCGGTGGTTCGAACTCCATCATCAGATGCCACGACATCGGCATGATGTTTGCCCGTCCAGCGCGAGCGGTTGTGACCAACACAACCGGGCCGGATTCGAGCAACCGATAGACTTCTGGGAGTGGAAACGAGATTTTCTTCATCGCAGTTCTGACAGCTTGGAAACTTTGCTCAATCTCCGCTTCGGCGATATAAACTACCGCGCGTGAAAGGTCTGATCGTTGTGCGATGTTTTCATTTCCCGCGTCCCGCGATCCTCACGCACATCGCGGGATTTGGAGAAAGTGTTATCCCGCGTGGGCGGCTTGGCGCTCACGGCCACCTTGAGAACTGGCCTGAATTGATGCAGCGTTTTCGGGAAAACCGGTGTTTGCACAATTGCCGCAAATGTGGTGATGGGCTTTTTTTTCATGGTTTTTGTTTCGTTGCCTGGGAATGAGCTTCGACAAACCACAGCCACTTATCCATCCCGCGCGAGATTTCAGTGAACAAATCCGCTGTACCAGCATCGTCCAGTTCGTCCGCTTCATTGATCGTCGTGCGGGCTTCCTCGCCAAAGGTGGACAGCGCGCGTGCAACTGCCTCCACATGGGCCATGCCGTCCGCGATCTGTAGCGGATACTCGGCCAGTCGCGAGCGCGCCGCAGAAATACGCACAGTTCCCTCGGCGATACCACCCAGTTGCACAATGCGTTCGGCAATCATGTCCACGTAGGACTCTACGGCCTCGTCCACCTTGTCGAACAATTCGTGCAGGCCGATGAAGTTCGGGCCTTTCACGTTCCAATGCGCCTGTTTCATTTGCATCTGCAAATCCACGGCAGAGGCCAGTCGCTGGTTCATCAGTATGTTCAGTTCTGAGCGGCGTTCGGGAGAAATGTCGTTTTCGGTCTCATACATTGAGGGTTTTTCCGAGAGGGTAGCTATGGATGGTTTCATAAATTAATTCTGTAATAATCGGCCGCTTTAAAATTGATTTTATGTCTGGTTATGAAATCCATGAGCGCGGGTGAGCTTGCGTTCCGCGATCAATTCAGCTTCCGCTGCCAGCCAATGCTGCACATCGTGTCCGGCGAGCGAACCTTCGTTCACATAAACGAAGTAAGCTTTTCTCGCCACGGCATCCGGTGAGGGGACAAAATCTGTTTTGCTTTGACTTGCTTTCTCGCCTCTGGCCGACTGCGATGCATCTGACTGGTTTGGGTTGTTGGCTGGGGAAACTCTGTTGTGTTTCATAATGCAGATTGAATCTGCTACGGCACACCCTCAATTGGGGATTCCCCCCTCGCCACGCGCCTTGTGCTTGATTCCGAAGGCGGCTGATGCGGATGAACTCTTCGACTTTTTTGAGGGAGCTTGCCGCAACGCCCGGCCGGCACGGAGAATTTACCGCGGAACAACTCGCAGCACTCGTCAAACTCATATTCCGCAGTCGAGACGACTGTTCTCAGTCTCACGATCTGGTTGTTAGCCCGACTTTCGCACGGGTGAAGGAGTGGTAACGGCAGATCAGACGGCCCCCTCGCGATCCGTGAAAAGGCGGTGTTGATGGCGCGAGCCGTCTCCGTGGAGCACGTCGAGCGTGTGCTGCCAGGCATCATGCTGTTTGGTGTTGAGTTCACCCAGATGCAGAAGCTGGCGCTGGACCGTGCGTCCGCCATGGACACGGAGACTCTCGCAAACGGAGTAATAATCGTTTGGCCGATTCACCGGCCCACCCCCGCCTCTCACTTTTCACCTCACACCTTCATCCCACCCGCCGCCCAGGGCCTTGATCATCGCCACCTCGGCCACGAGTCGTTGACCCGTCAATTGGACAAGCGCGCGTTCGTTCGAGAGGGAGATGGTTTGGGCCGTGGCGACTTCAAGGTAAGTGACGAGCCCGGCCTGGTAACGGTTGTTGGAGATCGCAAGCGTGTGTTGCGCGGCGGCGACGGCCGCGCTTTGGGCGCCGAACTGTTCCGCCAGCAGCCGCTGCGCCGAGATCTGGTTCTCCACTTCCTCAAACGCAGTCAGCACCGTCTGCCGGTAATTTGCCACCGTGCCCTCATACGCCGCTCGCGCGGACGCCAGTTGCGCCCGGTTGCGTCCGCCGGTGAAGATCGGCAAGTCAATCGAAGGCCCGAGCGCCCACACCCTGCTCGGCCAATCGAAGAGCGAACTCGCGCTGATGGATTGATAACCCGCGGCGCCATTTAAAAAAATCCGCGGATAAAATGCGCTCGTCGCGACGCCAATATCGGAATTGGCGGCCTTGACTCGCCGCTCGGCGGATGCGATATCCGGCCGGCGCTCCAATAATTCGCTCGGCAAACTCACCGGCAGCGCCGGAATCTCCGGCGATGCGGCAGGTTCAGGCCGCAGTTCAAAACCCGTGGCGGGCTGGCCGCACAGCGTCGCCAGCGCGTGCAATAAATTTTCCCGCTGCAAATCCAGCGCCGGCAATTCCGCCTCCGCAACCCGCAACTGCGTCTCCGCCTGCGACGTGTCCAGGTCAGATACGATCCCCCCCTTGCGCCGATTTTGCGTCAGCTCAAGGGAACGCCGATACGTCTGAATCGTGTCAGCCACCAGGGAGCGTTCCGATTCGAGCGCGCGCAGCATGAAATAATCGCCGGCAACCTCGGCCTGGAGCAAAAGCCTGGCGGATTCGAGATCGTCCGCAACGGCGGCGAATCGCGCCCGGGCGCCTTCGGTTTCCCTGCGGACGCGGCCCCACAAATCGAGTTCCCAGGTCAAGTCCAGCGGCGCCAGGAGGGTGCTGAACGTGTAAGGGGCGCCGGCGGGCGAACCGTTTTGCGGGGCGTTGACGCTGGTGCGCTGCCGCGTCACCGACGGCTGGGCTGAAAGCTGCGGGAAAAAATCTGCCCGAGCAACCCTGACCAGCGCGCGGGCCTGCTCCAATTGCGCCGCCGCCGCGGCCAGGTCCTGGTTGTTTGTCGCCGCCATTTGCTCGAGCCGATCGAGTTCGGCCCGGCCAAATATGTTCCACCAGGCGCCACGCGACAGATGCGCGGAAGGCTGCGCCAATTTCCACTCCGGGACATTCGTTGCAGGCCCGGCGCCGGTAAAAGCGGCTGGAAGGGGCTGCGAATTCACCGCTGCGGGCCGGTGATAATCCGGCCCGACAGAACAGCCGGCGATGGCTGCGATTGCCGCTGCGGATATCAGAATGGCCGTCCTCATTTGGCTGCGACGCTCTTCACCGGTTCCGCGATTCGCACCGGCAGCCCATTCGCCAGCGAATCCGGCGGATTGACGATCACGCGATCATGCACATCGATCCCGCCAAGAATTTCAAGGGTCTGGCCGAAATCGCGACCGAGTCTCACCCTTCGCAACTCCACCTGGTTTTGGGCATCGACCACGCCGACATAAATGCCTTCGGCGCGGAACAGCAGCGTGCTGGCGGGCAGCGTCAGCGCGGAAGCACCGACCGGATTGATAAACCGGACTTGGGCATAACTGCCGGCGAGAATTTCCCCGCGCGCATTATCCACTTCCAACTCGATCAGCAACGTGCGCGAGCCGGGCTCCATCGCCCCCGCGGTTCGGACGACTTTAGCCTCAATTTTGCCGCCGGGATTCGAGTCCAGGAGCAGTTCGGCTTTCTGGCCGGGCTGGATCGCGCGCGACATCGCCTGGGGGACGCGGACGTAGACCCGCAACGCATTCAACTGGGCCAGCCGGAAAAGCTCGTGGCCGCTGCCGGCCGCAATGAGCTGGCCGACATCGGTCTGGCGGGCGGTGATGGTTCCGTCGAATGGGGCGGTGACGCTGGCGAACACTTTCAACTCTTCGAGCCGGTGCAAGTTGGCCAGCGCGCCGTCGTAATTCGCCTTTTTCAATTCCAGGTCCGATTGTTTTTCGGCTGTTTCCTGCTCGCTGACGCTTGCGGTTTTCAGCAGATCGGCCCAGCGCGCCGCCGTGATCCTGGCCAGGTCCAAGGCGGCTTTGTTTTGCGCCACCTCCGCCCGCGCCTGTTCGAGTTGCTGGTTCAATTCCGGCGTGTCAATTTCCGCCAGCAATTGGCCCGCCTTGACGTGCTCGCCGATGTCCACCAGCCAGCGTTTCAAATAGCCGTTCGCCCGCGCATAAATCGGCGCTTCGACAAACGCCTGCACTTCCGCCGGCAGCGGAACACCCAGGTCGCTCCCGCCGGGCGCCGCGGACACAACCGACACCCAGTTCACCGCCAACTCCTGCGTTTCTTTCGCCAGGGCGCGGCGCGCGAACCAGCGCGGCAAAAGTCCAATCGCCAGCCCAACCAGGATTATAAGC
>DASRKU010000191.1:0-5016 GCA_035648815.1 Verrucomicrobiia bacterium
GGCGAAGTTCTGTGGCATGGCCGGCCCATGGCGGAGTCCCGCCCCAACGTCGCAATTGTGTTTCAGAGCTTCGCGCTGTTTCCGTGGCTGACCGTGGCCGAAAACGTCGAAGTGCCGTTGCTGGCGTTGGGCATGACGCAGGGCGAACGGCATCGGAAGGCGCTCGACACGCTGGATTCGGTCGGCCTGAAAGGCTTCGAGAATGCATATCCCAAAGAGCTCTCGGGCGGCATGAAGCAGCGCGTAGGATTCGCGCGGGCCTTGGCGGTGGAGCCGGAAATCCTGTTCATGGACGAGCCGTTTTCCGCGCTCGATGTGCTTACGGCGGAGAACCTGCGCGGCGAGCTGATGGAGCTTTGGCTGGGCAAGAAGATCCCGACCCGCAGCATCTTTCTGGTCACACACAATATCGAGGAAGCTGTCATGCTCGCAGACCGCATTATCGTCCTGGGGAAGAATCCCGCCAGCATTCGCGCCGACTTCCGCGTCCCCTTGCAACACCCGAGGGCGCGCGCCTCCGCGGAGTTCGTGGTGTATGTGAATTACATCTACAAGCTCTTGACACAGCCAAAGCTCCAGGCGGGACCGCCATCACCCTTGCAGAGGACATACCAGATGCTGCCGCACGCGCGCAGGGGAGCGATTGCGGGCTTGTTGGAACTGCTGAACGACCACGGCGGCAAGATTGACCTGTGCCAAGTGGCCGACGATCTCCGCCTGGAAGTGGACGACCTGCTTCCCATCGTGGAGGCCGCGGCCTTGTTGGGCTTCGCGAGATCCGAACGGGGAGATGCGGAGATCACTCCCACAGGCAAGGCGTTCGCCGAGACCGGCATTGCTGCGCGAAAACGCCTCTTTCGTGAGGCCATCTTGGCTCACGTTACCCTGCTCCAGCAAATCCACAGCGCTCTGGCCAACAAGTCGGACCACTCATTGCCGCTGGAGTTCTTCCGCGACATCCTCCAGCAGTACTTCTCCGACACGGAAGTCAAGTTACAAATCGAAACCGCGCTAAATTGGGGCAGGTACGGGGACATCTTCACCTACGATTCCGGGAGCGACCGGCTGCTGCTCCATGAGCCGGACATCGCCTGGGACGGCGGGCAGGGAGCAAGTTGATGGTTCCCCGCGAAAGGGCGTCCAGTCCCCCTTGGGCGTCGTTCTCCACCACGATTCCGCCTCTCCTGAGAGACATACCCATCATCATCGCGGGATTGGCGCTGTTCTATGGACTGATATCGCTGACGGGGTACTGGTCGGGCCCTGTCAACACTCAACCGGTCATTCAGCTTTCCCCGTCCGCCCTCCCAAAGTACGCGCTGTTTTCGGTCGCACGCATCGTGGCGGCCTACCTGATCAGTCTCATCGTAACTCTGGTTTATGCGTACTTCGCCGCGCACAACGCCAAGGCTGAGCGAATTCTGATCCCGCTTCTGGATACGCTGCAGTCTATCCCCGTTTTGAGCTTTCTGCCACCGGTCATGGTGGCGGTAGTTGCGCTATTCCCAACCCGGCAACTGGGGGTGGAACTCGGTTGCATCCTGTTGATTTTCACCGGGCAGGTCTGGAATATGACTTTCAGCGTCTATTCTTCGATCAAAAACGTACCAAGGGAAATGTTGGAGGCGGCGGAGGTGTACCGGCTCAGTTGGTGGCAGACGTTTGTGCAGCTCGAACTGCCCTACGCAGCCATCGGTTTGGTATGGAATTCGATGATGTCGGTCGCTGGTGGCTGGTTCTTCTTGATGGCGTGCGAAATGTTCGTCCTGGGGAACCGCGACCTGCGCCTGCCCGGCCTTGGCTCTTACCTGCAGACCGCCGCCAATGCCGGCGATACTCGCGCGATCGTTTTGGGGGTGTTCACCATGATCGCCGTAATCGTGTTGATGGACCAGGCGATCTGGCGCCCGATCATCGCCTGGAGCGAGAAGTTCAAATTTGAGCAAGTGGAAGGATCCGGGACACCACGCTCGCCAATCCTTCATCTGCTGCGCCACTCCAAAGCCCTTACTTATGCCGGCCGGGTTGCGGTGGCGCCGGTGCGTGAAGCGTTGAGCCTTTACTTTGCACGCAAAAATGCATCTCTGCCACCGGTTCACCCGAAGCGCGAGTGGAGCCAATGGCCGGCTCGTGTACTAACGGTTCTCATCCTGCTCGGCCTGATGTACGCGGTCGTGAAGATGAGCCTCATGGTGGCCAGGGTATCGGCCTCTGAGTTACGTGGCATACTGTGGGCCGCCGGCGCAACATTCCTCCGTATCGAATTCGTCCTCGTTCTAGCGGGGCTCTGGACCGTTCCCGTGGGAGTCTACGTGGGGCTGCGTCCCAGGCTCGCGGCCATCGCCCAACCGATCGCTCAGATTGCGGCGTCTGTACCCGCCACGGCGTTGTTCCCCATCGTGCTGCTGGCCTTGATTCGTTTTGGCGGAGGGCTCGGCGTGGGCTCCATCGTCCTGCTCTTGATGGGCACGCAATGGTACATCCTCTTCAACGTCATCGCCGGCGCATCCGCCATCCCGACGGACCTCAAGGAGGTTTGCGACGTGTTTCGCCTGAGCCCGGTGGAACGATGGCGCAAATTGCTCCTGCCGGGGATCTTTCCGTACCTGATCACCGGTTTTGTGACCGCTTCGGGAGGCGCGTGGAACGCCAGTATCGTCGCCGAGTACTTCCATTTCCATGGCCAGACCATTACCACCACCGGGTTGGGGGCGGTCATCAGTCGCGCCACCGACACCGGGAACTTCCCGATGCTCCTCGCCGCGACGATTGTCATGGCGTCGATCGTGGTGACCATCAATCGGCTGCTTTGGCGACGATTGTACGCATTGGCGTCCGGACGGTTCAGTATGAACAGTTGAATGCTGGGCCGTCACGATGTCCAATTAAGAAACGATTAAAAACAGATATTCAATCCTGATTGTTTCTTTACGACTTCCTTACGCGCTTACCTCTACCCTGAGTGCAGGTACCATGCAAGGTCGCGGCGAACTTAGGATTGACCCCGGCCAACTCGGTACCAACGCATTGAGCGGTGAACTGAACACGGTCCAGGAGGCCACAGTCATGTTTGGCGACTTTACCAAAGACATTTTTCGTGTATCGAAAAGCACAATTGCGATTTCTCTATTGGTGTCACTCACGCCCTGGGTTGTTCTCGCTCAGGAAAAGACGGACGAAAGCTCCGCTGAGTTGAGCCGGCGCGTCACCGAACTCTCCGCTCTGGTTCAAAAGCTCCTGGCGCGAGTCGACGAACTCGAAGGAAAATCCCGCGTATCGAGCCAGTCCGCTGTGTCCAACCCCAGTCCGGCCGCGCCGGAGCAATCGCCTGCATCTCAAAGTTTATCGACGCCCAGCGCATCTCGGAGCGGAACCAGTCTTCTCGGCGGCACGACCTTCAATTTCCTGTTCGACGGTTACTACGGCTTCAACTTCAACAATCCGATCGGACGCGTAAATCTTCTTCGCGCCTATGATGTGTCCGCCAACGCATTCAGTCTGAATCAGGCGGACGTAGTTCTCGAGAACGCCGCCGATCCGGCGCACGGCAAACGGTTCGGCCTCCGCCTTGACTTGCAGTATGGACAGGCGACAGCCACGCTCCAGGGAAATGCTTCCAACGAACCACATCCGGATGTCTATCGCGCGATCTTCCAGGCCTATGGCACGTACGTCGTTCCAGTTGGCTCGGGACTTACCGTGGACTTTGGAAAATGGGCCAGTTCTCTAGGACTTGAGGGCAACTACACGAAAGATCAGATGAACTACTCTCGCTCGTATTGGTTTAACTTTTTGCCGTTCTATCATATGGGCGCGCGTGTGAACTACAAGCTCAATGACAAGGTCGCTCTGAACTATTGGATCACGAATGGCACTCAACAGACGGAGCCCTTCAATGGCTTCAAGGATCAGTTCTTCGGACTCAACGTCGCGCCCCACAAGAACGTGGCCTGGACGCTGAACTATTATCTGGGGCAAGAGCACCCGGATGTACAGTTTCTGCCGAATTCCACCGCGAGTCTGCCCACCGCACAAGGAATACCGTTCGTGCCAATCCCGAATCCGCCCAGCGGGAAACTACACATCTTCGACAGCTACCTGACCTGGCAGGCGTCACCCAAGCTCACCCTCGGCCTGGAAGGCGACTACGTAATCCAGCGGCTCCTGACAACTTCCGCTCCGTCCCACACAAGTGGCGGAGCCGCCTACGCCCGTTATCAGCTCACCCCGAAGCTCGCAATCGCCGCGAGGACCGAGTATCTCTCCGACCGTGGCGGCCTCTTCACTGGGACGACGCAGGCGATCAAGGAAAACACGTTTACTTTCGAACAAAAGCTCGCGGACGGGTTCCTGGTGCGGGCAGAATGGCGCCGCGACGCTTCCAATCATCCGTACTTCCTGACCGATACGCTCGGGACTCTGAAAAAGGAGCAGAATACCGCCACTCTTGGACTTGTATGGTGGTTTGGGGGCAAGGAGGGAGCCTGGTAGATTTGGCGCGCTGCGGTGCTGCCAGTTCCTCTCCCGGCCTCATGCGGATGACGCGCGCCGGGATCCGCCGGGACTGGCGCCGCAAGGCGCGATTTTGGCTTATTCAATCCTGATCCTTTCTTTACGACTTCCTTATGCCCTCACTTCTACCCTGAATGCTGGTGATGAACATGCAGAGTCGCGGCGAACTTCGAATTGACCCCGGACAGCTCGGCACCGACGCCTTCAGCGGTGAGCTGGAACTCGTGGTGCCGTACACCGGCCCGGACCTGACGCGCGCCCTCCTGCGCAAGGCGGTGGCGCTCACCGCGGGATTACAGGCGCGCATTTCCCTCGTGGCCGTCCACACAGTGCCGTTCCCCGCGGATTTCCACTGTGCCACCTCCACCCACACTTTCCTGGTGGACCGGCTCACGGAACTGGCTTCCGAATCCCCGCTTCCGGTGAACCCGCTGGTGGTTCTGGCGCGCAGCCGCCAGGAGGGCTTCCGCTACGCGCTGCGGCCGGAATCCACCGTACTCGTGG
>DASRKU010000192.1:0-5088 GCA_035648815.1 Verrucomicrobiia bacterium
TTTTGGTCCCACTGAACCGCGCCGCACCGGGCCGTATGGACAGCTTTCGGGCGTGCTGCAGACAAACCTTCCGTGCGTCCCCTGCATGAAGGCGCGCTGCCTTTGGCCAAATCCGCTGGAATGCCTCCATGCGATCACGCCCGCCGCGGTTCTGAAACGCGCAGAGCAGGTGCTGAACGGCCGTCAGACCGAATATGCCTGAAGGTATCGGAGCGCGAGCGTCTCGCTCGCAGCGAGGCAAGAGTTTGCGCGGGCGAAATCCCGCAGTCCCGACCCGATCGGCGCTTTACTTCTTGCCACTTCGTGCGGCGCTCTTAAAGTGATTGAATGAAATTGCCCGGCCTGTTGCTGATCCTGTTCCTTGCCGCCGCTTCCCGCCTGCCAGCGCAAGTCACTGTCGAAGTCGCCCTGGACCAGGATGAATTCCTGCCCGGAGAACCTCTCCCGGCTTCCGTGCGGATCACCAATCGTTCGGGTCAAACCCTCCACCTCGGCAAGGAAGACGATTGGCTGGCGCTCTCGGTTGAATCCAAGGACGGCTACGTCGTGCTCAGGAACGGCGACATCCCGGTGGTTGGCGAATTCACGTTGGATTCCTCCATGCGCGCGATCAAGCGGGTGGATGTGGCCCCTCATTTCAACCTCATCAAGCCCGGCCGCTACTCAATGCAGGCGACCGTCACGATCAAGGAATGGGACCGCCAGGTCACCAGCAAACCCAAGTTTTTCGACATTATCCAGGGCGCAACAAAATGGGAGCAGGAGATCGGCGTCCCGCGAGCTGCAGGGGCCAGCAACTCGGTTCCGGAAATTCGAAAATACACGCTCCAGGAAGCCAACTACCTGCGCCATCACCTGATGCTCTACTTTCAGCTTACGGACAATTCAGGAAAGCTGAATAAAGTCTTTCCCATAGGGCCGATGCTGTCCTTTGGCCAGCCGGAACCCCAGGTGGATAAATGGAGCAACCTCCATGTGCTCTATCAAAATGGCCCGCACTCCTTCAATTACACGATCATCGATCCGAACGGGAACGTCATCGGACGGCAAACCTATGATTTCACGACGCGGCCGCGGTTGCATCCCGAGCGCGATGGGAGTTTGACTATTTCCGGCGGCCATCGCCGGCTGACTTCGGACGATCTGCCGCCGTCGGATGTGACAGAAACAAACGCCGCAACGGCGAAGCCGTAGTCCGTTTTTGCCAGCGGGCAGGGGCGAAAAACAATAACCCGGCGATGAATCGCCGGGTTATTGTCTGAAGTTCCTGAGGGAAACTCTACGCGGGCACGAACCCCGAATGGTGCAGCTGCAGAACTTTTTCGACAGCGCTCTGGAGGTCCGGCACCAAATAATCATGATGATGATCCGTGCCCAGCCAGGGAGATTTGAGAATAATCGAAGTGCAACCCGCAGATTTCGCCGCTTGCGCATCATACCATTTGTCACTGATGACAAATGAGCGCTCCAGGTCTATGTGCCATTTGAACATCGCCTCCACCATCAGACCCGGTTTGGGCTTTCGACAGGGACAACGGTCGGCCTCGGAGTGCGGACACAGAAAAATATCGTCCAGAGGCAGCGCGCGCCGCAACGTGTCGTGCATTCGATCCAGTTCCCGCCGGGATAACTGGCCATGGGAAAGGCCGGGCTGGTTGGTCGTCGTGATGAGGACCAGTCCCGCCGCCTTGAGTTTCTTCATCAACGGCAATGCCTCCGGATTGATTTCGAATTCCATTGCCGACAATGGCGTGACTGGATGCTGGCCGTTTAGCCGCACTTTGTTGAGTACGCCATCCCGTTCGATAAATACGCCAACCTTCATGCCGCTGCCCAGAGCATAAAGCTCGCCCGATAAAGCCGCGGTCGGCATTTTTATTTGCCTGTCCAAATTTGCTTCGGATTCGTCTCAAAAGTGAGGCCCAGGGCGGCAGGGCTGCGCTGCGCACAGCCGGACGCGTGGAGATGAATGCTATTGAAGGAGATCGTCCAGGGACTGAACCTGGGTCTGCATCTTTTGCAGGATCGGCTGGGCGCGAATCAGTGCACTTTCTTCCGTTTCACCTGGAAAAGTTTTCAAGATGACACAGACAGCCGCAATGGGATCGCCGTTACGATCGTGCAGCGGAAGGGTGACGGACACCGAAGGTTTGGATTTGGCATAGGCGCGGACGCCTCGTGTGAGCACCTCCGATTCGTTTTTGCCGCCTGATTTTCCAATCTCCGCAGGATCCTTGCTCGCAACAACTGTTGGCCCGGCGCCGTTCGTTTTCACCGCATAGATTTTCAATCCTAACAACCGGGGATACTCGCGGAGCGCATCTTTGACTAATTTCTGGGCAAGGCTCTCCGTTTCTGAAAAGGAAATTTTTGTGTCCACGAAGTAAGCGACGCAGTCCGATTCCGTCCAGAAACCCGCCTTGCCGCCCCGAGTCCCGGAGGAATCGATGAGCTTGATCTCGTTGGTGCCGTCCAGCGAACACAGGATGCGGGTTCCTTCGCATTGCACCGACAGCGCATGCCATGCATTGGTGGTGACGTCCACTTTGGGGCCTATCGGCGGTTTCCATTGGCCGTTTGCCATTTTGAAGCACTGAAAATTCCTGCCCGATGCGCTGGCGCGCGCGACATAAAAATTCGATTCATTTTGGAAGCGGAACACAATGCCGGCCGTTTGCTCGACAACTCCGGCTGCGAGCTTGAATCGGGTCGCTACTTTGCAGTCCCCGTATTCCGCGCCTTCAAAGATGAACATGGGAATCTGATGCGCTGCTTGGGACCGCGAGAGTTGGGCCAGCACCGGCCTGCGGGTGAGCCTGGCGGCGTTGGGCGTCAGAGGTTCCATCACCGGCGCGACTTCATCCAAAATAATTTTCCATTGCCCGCCTGTGGCGTAAGCCGGCGCCGTGCTCAGAAACCCCGGAGGCGTCCGGTCCAGCGCGTATTCACCCCAATCGAACACCCGTTCAGCCGCAGCCGCCGGGAAAATTCCCAGGGCCATGATGGACAGAAAAAGGCTTCGCATAGGACAGCAAGGCTACCAGAACCCGGCGCGTGAACAAGCCCCCGAAGGGGGTAAAGGACTCACGCGAAGCCGCGGAGCTGGGAAAGCAGGCTGCCCGCATCAGATGAACCTTCGTTATCTTCGTTACCTTCTGGTGCGCCAAGAAAGCTCGGTGGTTCTAGTGAACTGAAATGTGTTCATCATGACAGACGGTCAAAAGTCATATAGCCAACTCTGCGGCTGGCGGGAGCAACCGCCGAGGAGAAGCCATAATCCTCGGACGGGTGGTGCAGGCGGCGGTGCTGCTGATACTGGAACCTGTCTTCGAGGCTGACTTCGAGGATTGTTCCTACGGGTTTCGACCCGGACGATCAGCGCACCAAGCCCTGCGAGCCATCCAGCAGCATCTACAGGCCGGCTACAGCGCGGTGTATGACGCTGATTTGGCGGGGATACTTCGACAGCATTCCACATGACCGGCTTATTGCCTGCGTGCGGATGCGCGTAGTGGATGGAGCAGTGCTGGGATTAATCCGGCAATGGCTGAATGCACCGGTGATGGAGCCGCCCGAACACAAAGGGCAGCCACCCACCATTAGGCGCAACTCCAAAGGCACGCCGCAAGGCGGAGTCTTAAGCCCATTGCTGGCCAATATCTACCTGCACTGGTTTGATCGGGTGTTTCACCGAACGGATGGCCCGGCACACTGGGCCAGAGCCAAACTGGTACGGTATGCCGACGATTTTGTGGTGCTGGCGCGGTATATAAGCCCGCAACTGCGCCGCTTTATCGAAGGCAAACTGGAGGGCTGGCTCGGACTGCAACTCAACCGCGACAAGACGCGGCTACTGGACTTGCAGCAACCGGTTCAGAGCCTGGATTTTCTGGACTACACCTTCCGGCATGACCGGGACCGGCTGGGCCGAGACAAGCGGTACTGGAACCTGATGCCCTCACGCAAAGCAGTGACACGGGAAAGAGCCGTGCTGCATGAGAAGCTCAGCCTGTGGGGGGTCAGGAGGATCACATCGCCACAATTAACATATGGGAGATGCGGCGGCGGAGCTAAATGGGAGTGGATGATTGACCTATTGCGAATATTTGGCGTAAAGTTCGCGGCATGGGCAGGTCGCTCCAGATCGAATTGGCCAAACATCAAATTTGAATTGTGGCGATGTGACCCCCATGGTCGCGCTACCAGCTACCCTGGATTGCCCGCCGGCTGAACATGGGCAGCCGGGGATATTTAACCTGGCTCCTCTATCGCGAATCCAGAAGACAATAAAAATATGACAATACCATTAACTGACCCCTTTGTATTATGACCCCTTTGTATTATTCAAGGCGCTTGACATTAGTACGCCTTCCTGCTTATAGATCGCAGTTATAGGATAAGTAGCAATTAAGCAAACCCGGCCGGGGAATTTCAGTGTTCGAGGGATTCTGGGGCATGGGGCACAGAACTTCTGGCGGCTTTGGTGCGGAAGTGGAATGGACACTCGGGATGCTTTGGATATGAGAGCTCTGGGTTAAGGGCCGTTCTGGACTGACCCTGCTAGGCCGAGAAGCAGGTGTTGGCGTGGTGGTTGCGCCAGCGAACAGCAGCCGGGCGGCTGTGGGTGAGTGAGCGCTTGCGGATGCCCGCCGCCTGAAAAGCGAAGATCAAGACCAGAAACGACCAAGAACCAATCAACCACGAAGGATCAAACGTCATGAAAATACCAACGGCAGGAGTCGCCATGAATCCATCCACACCGGAAACTGAACCGCCACCATCAACCCAACTCCGAAAAGCAGTTTTCGGAGGTTCCCATGTGTGTAACCTCAAACACAAATCCTCAACCGGGCTGGCAATCGCGCTGGTGGCGCTGGCAATTGGCGGATCGCCCTCCTGGACCAACGCCGATACGCCCATATCGGGGGCCATACCCACCAGCACATGGACGCCAGCCGGCAATCCTTACAAGATAATCGGAAATTGTTCCGTGGCGTCCGGCCAGGTACTAACGATTCAACCCGGGGTCGTGGTGATCATCTTCGCCGGAATTGAGATGGACGTGTCCGGCCAAATCCTTGCCCAAGG
>DASRKU010000193.1:0-6653 GCA_035648815.1 Verrucomicrobiia bacterium
CCGAACGCCCCCACAGGCAAGCCGCCGCCAATCACTTTTCCAAAACACGTCAGATCCGGCGTGATGCCAAACCGGGTTTGCGCCCCGCCTCTGGACAATCGAAACCCGGTCATGACTTCATCGAAAATCAACAAAGCGCCATCGTCGGCGGTGATCTGGCGCAGAAATTCCAGGTAACCCGGTTTGGGCAGGTACAGTCCGGCGTTGCCCGGGACAGGTTCCACGATGATGCCGGCGATCTGGTTCGGGTTGGCTGCGAAGGCCGCTTTGAGCGCGTCCGTGTCATTGAACGGGAGGACGATGGTATGCTGAGTGAAGGCCGCGGGCACGCCTGCGCTGTCGGGATTTCCAAAGGTCAGCGCGCCCGACCCTGCTTTCACGAGCAGGGAATCGGCGTGCCCGTGATAGCAGCCGTCGAACTTGATGATTTTATCGCGCCTGTTGAACCCGCGCGCCAGGCGGATGGCGGACATGCAGGCTTCGGTGCCGGAGTTGGTCATCCGAACTTTTTGAACGCTGGGCACGCGTTCGCAGATCATTTTGGCGAGGGTGACCTCGGAGGGATTTGGAATTCCGAAGCTCGTTCCGTGATCGGCGGCGGCTTTGATGGCCTCGATTATTTTCGGGTGCGCGTGTCCCAGAATGGCGGGGCCCCAGGTGAGCACATAATCTATGTACTCGTTGCCATCGACGTCCCAAACGCGCGCGCCCCGGGCTTTATTGACGAAGAACGGCTGTCCGCCGACGGCTCGGAAAGCCCGCACCGGCGAATTGACGCCTCCGGGGATGTATTTCAAGGCTTCGGCAAAAAGCCGGTCCGATTCCAGTCGCATAAGGCATTGTCTCTGGAGGAAGAGGCGCGATCAAGGGGGCATTTTGGGGGAGGTAGGGACATCGCTGCTGCGATGTCCCCGCCCGCGTTCCAGCGGGCGGAACGGATTTATCCACCCGTGCAATCCACGCCTCACATTGCGCCGCTGCTGCGCGGCGCAGACGGCGCGGCAGCCGATGTAAGGGCGCTTGACCAAAGTAAAAAGAAAACCCTCACCCCAGCCCTCTTCCATCGGATGGGAGAGGGAGAATGAATCGACGCGTTGGCTGCAAACCATGGCGTAGTCCAATCCAAATCGTGTGGCTACTGTTCCCTCTCCCATCGGATGGGAGAGGGTCAGGGTGAGGGTTTCGTTTCCCCTTTTTTCCATTTTTGACCTGGCAAGACTGCGAGGGGCTCTGAATAGGGAAAGAATGAGTCTCCTCACGTCGACTGCTACGGGGATAGGATGCTACTTCTCCCAATACTTCTGCGCGATGGGTATGCGGCGGCCGATGCCGAAGGCTTTGGTCGTGACTTTCAATCCGGGCGCGGCCTGGCGCCGTTTGTACTCATTGAGATCGATCAGGCGCACAACTTTGCGCACCGTTGGTTCGTCCAGCCCCTGAGCCACCATATCGGCGGTCGATTTGCCCTGGACGACATACTGATCCAGGATGGCGTCAAGAATCTCGTATGGAGGCAGCGAATCCTGATCGCATTGATTGGGACGCAACTCGGCCGATGGCGGTTTGGTAATCGAGGAAACCGGAATAATCTCTCGCACCGCGGGCGCTGAGGATTGTTTTGTTTCGCGCGCGGGCTGAAGACCGAGCCTGGAGCCGTCCTGTTCATTGATCCACCTGGCCAGGCGGTAGATCATCGTTTTTGGAACGTCGCTGATAACAGCCAGTCCGCCGCACATATCTCCGTAAAGGGTGCAATAGCCGACAGCCAATTCGCTCTTGTTCCCCGTTGTGAGCAGCAGCGAACCAAATTTATTGGACAGGGCCATCAGGAGGACGCCCCGCAGCCGGGCCTGGAGATTTTCTTCGGTGATATCCTCGGGGCGGCCTTCGAAGGCCGGTTTTAATTCCTCGGTCGCAGTTTCAAACAGCTTTCGAATCGGGATGACCTGGTAATGGATACCCAGCCTTTGGGCCAGGAGCCGCGCATCCTCCAGGCTGTGTTGTGAGGAGAACGGGGATGGCAATGACACGCCGAGGACGTTGTCCCTGCCCAGGGCGGCCGCTGCCAGGCAGGCGGTGACGGCGGAATCGATTCCTCCGCTCAGACCCAGAACCGCGCGTTTGAAACCGCATTTGTGGAAGTAATCGTGCAGACCGAGGACGAGCGCGCGATAGACGGCCTCTTCCGGGGCGAGGTCGGCGGGTTGCACAGATGCGGAGGAGTCGGTATCCAGCACAACAAAGTCTTCGGCAAACCATTTTCCCTGCGCGACCAGGTCGCCCGAGGAATTGAAAGCCATGCTGGCGCCGTCGAACACCAACTCGTCATTTCCGCCGACCTGGTTGCAGAAAAGGACCGGGCGTCCGGTTTTGCGGGCAAGACTGCGCAGCATGCCCAGCCGGGTTTTGTTTTTGCCCAGATGCCACGGCGAGGCTGAAATATTCAGCAACACGCCGGCGCCGCTTTCGGCCAGGTCCACCGGTGGGTTGTGGGTGTATCGCCGTTCCGGCCAGAAATCGTCGTCATTCCAAATGTCTTCACAAATGGTCAGGCCGATTTTTTGGCCGTTGAGTTCCACGGCCAGATTTTCCGTCGCCGGCTCGAAGTAGCGGTCTTCGTCAAAGACGTCGTAGGTGGGCAGCAGGGTTTTGGCGCGGGTGGCAATTATTTTCCCATTCTGGAGCAAGGCTACGGAGTTAGTGACCTCGCGTCCGGGGCGGTGCTCATTGCGGCCGACGTAACCGACGGCCAGGGCAGTCCTGCCCGTGGCGGCGGCAAGCCGGTCGAGGACCTCGAGATTGCCCGTGACGAATCGTTTCTTGAGAAGCAAATCACGGGGAGGATAGCCGGTGACGGCCAGTTCCGGGCAGACGACGAGTTCCACGCCGGCGGCGACGCCCTGCTGGTACGCTGCCAGGATTTTCGACTCGTTGCCGGACAGATCGCCGACCGTGAGATTCAGTTGAGCCAGGGCGACTTTCATTGGGGCTATTTGCCGCCCCGGAAAGTTTCCGCCAACGAACCGTGCTCGGTGCGCACGGACATTCCGACGCGCACCTGGTGCCGCTCGAACCATCCCCGCGCCGTCTCCAGGGCATAGCCGATATTGTCGCCGGCGGAGACGACGGAGTTGGTATTTTGCGGCTGCAGGTCGTGAATTTCCTGGAGCACGCCGTCCATGTCGATGTAGCCGATGGACAGGGGAAGCGGGCAATGTTTCATCCAGAAATTTGCCCGCTGTGGGGGAAAGACAAAGATCATGCCGGCATTTTCCGCGATGTTAGTGCGGTACATCATGCCGGTCCTCTCCTGATCTGCTGTGAGGGCCATTTCGGCGGTGATCCGTTCCGGGCCGAGCCAGAGTTCGGTGGTTTGGAGCCGAGGTTGGGCACGGGTGGGGTCGCCCGGGTCAACGGCTGCATTGGGCTGTTCAGCGGGTTTGCCGCAACCGGCGAGCAGGGCCGGGACAAGGAGAAGCGGAAGGAAAAAACGCGGCAAGTTCGATCCAAAAAATGGAGGAAAGGACGGTTTAGCGAGGCTCACTTTCATTCTGGCATTAAGGGGAGGTGGAAAAGGAAAGTCAACGGTGCAGATACGGGCAGCTTCGGGTCCGGCGGAGTTCAGAGCCGATACACGATGCGGGCTTTGTCCAGATCGTACGGGGACATTTCCATTTTGACTCTGTCGCCGACGGTGAGGCGGATGAAGCGTTTGCGCATTCTGCCGGAGATATGCGCGAGCACTTCGTGACCGTTGTCCAGCTTGGCGCGGAACATGGTTCCCGCCAAGACGGAGGTGATGTGCCCCTCCACTTCAATAGCTTGTTCCATACGGGCATCTTATGATCTCGCCCGCGGGAAAGGCAACACTTTTGGGCCAGCCGCCGGCCTCTCACCGGATCAATCCCTGGTTGCGAAATCGCGATTCTATGGCCTTATCCATCAGCAAGTCCGCGAGCGTTCGCGTGGCTTCATCCAGCCCCGCGCAGGCAGATTGAAGCTCCCGCAGATTGCCCGCGCCTGTGACGGAATCCTCGGCCTGGAGAGCCGCCACAACACGGCTCAAAGCCTCGCCGACATAGCCGCGGTAATCCGGATCGAGTTCTCCTTCGCATGCGGCAAGCCCTTTCCTCGTCGCGGCTATCAGCGCGTCGCCTTTGATCTTCGCCTCAATCCACCGACGGGCGGCCATGTCCGAGAAGGCGTGTTCCACCGATTGATCCACCATTTGGCGGACGGCGGTGTCCTCCACGTCCACCGCGGACTTGATCTTAACAATGGTCTCGCGGCCGGATTGAATATCGCGCGCGAGCACATGCAAGACGCCATTGGCGTCGATTTCGAATTGCACGCCGACGCGGGGAACTCCGCGCGGGGCCGGCTCGAATGCGAGAGTGAATCGGCCCAGGCTCCAATTGTCGCGCGCGCGTTCGCGCTCGCCTTGCAGGACATGGATGAGCATCTCCCGCTGGTGATCGACGGCGGTCGTGAACATTTCGCCGGCTTTGACAGGAATCGTGCTGTTCCGCGGGATGATCACATTCATCAAACCGCCAAACGTTTCGATGCCGAGGGACAAGGGCGTGATGTCGAGCAGCAATATATTTTGAAAACCGCCCGATAGAATTTCGGCCTGGATAGCCGCTCCCAGGGCGACTGCTTCATCGGGGTTTTGCGACGTGTTCAGGCGCGGGCCGGAGGGCATGTGATGCTCGGAACCAATCCGGAGATCGCCGCGGGTCTCTTCGAACTCCGAGCAGCCAAACCATTCGGCCACACATTGGCGGACCAGCGGCATGCGCGTCTGCCCGCCAACAAGAATCACCTGGTCCAACCTGGCGGCGTCCACTTTTGCATCGGCCAGCGACTGCACGCAATGCGCTCGCGTGCGCTCAATGGTGTCGCGCGCCAAGAGCTCCAATTCGCTGCGTTCGAGAGTGTGCTGAAAGCTGAATTCGGGCGACAGAAACGGAAGCGAAATCTCCGCGCGGCTTTGCGTGGACAGCGTGATTTTAGCGTCCTCCGCAGCTTCGCGGAGCCGCGCCATGATCGAGAGCAGCGCAGGATCGGCAGGCTGCGCGCAGCGCAGCCCTACCTCGGCAGGCGCGCGGGCCGGGGCATCCCCGTCCAGCTCGGCCGCGTACTGCTTCAAGGGCTTGATCTGATCGCCGATTTTTGAAATCAAATGCCGCACCAAAGCGCGGTCGATATCATCGCCGCCCAGGCGGGTATTGCCGTTGGTGGCGAGCACCTGGAAGACACCGTTGCGCATTTCCAGAATGGAAAGGTCGAAGGTGCCGCCGCCCAGGTCATACACCGCAATGGTCGACTGCTCTTTCAGTTTATTGAGTCCATAGGCGAGGGCTGCGGCAGTGGGCTCATTGACGATCCGTTCCACGGTGAAGCCCGCAAGTTCCCCGGCGCGAATCGTTGCATTGCGCTGGGCATCGTTGAAATAAGCCGGAACCGTGATCACCGCGCGCGTCACCGGCTCTCCCACGCACGCCTCCGCGTCGGCTTTGAGCTTCTTCAAAATTGCGGCGGAGATTTCCTCCGGAGTGCAGGCCCGCCCGTGAATGGGTATCGTGACCGGCCCGTCGCCGCGTCCATCCAGCGGGTAGGTGACCGAGCGTTCCTCGGGCGTGATTTCGGCAAGACGCCGGCCCATGAACCGTTTGACGGAGTAAACAGTCTCGGCGGGGTTCAGAATGCGCGAGCGCAACGCAGCGCGCCCGACGATCGGTTCGGCCCCGGTTCCAGGAAAATGAACCACCGACGGCGTCAGCCGCCGTCCATCGGCGTCGGCGATGACCAGGGGAATTCCCGATTCCACCAAGGCGACCAATGAATTGGTTGTGCCCAGATCGATGCCGATGATTTTGCTCACGTGGAACACTGCCACGGATTGGCGCCGGGGCAAGAGCTGAGAATTGGCTTGGCAACTGGATTGCTTGTTACACTTTAAGTCTATGAATTGTATCGTCACCGCCGGGCCGACCTGCGAACCGCTGGACCAGGTGCGCCGGCTCACGAATTTCTCCACCGGCCGGCTCGGGATTGAGCTGGCCAATTTTCTCCAGGCGCGCGGGTGCGACGTGACGTTGCTGGCGGCGCGAGATGCGTCCTGGCCGGGCGAACGGCGGGCGGGCCGGGTGGAACACTTCGTCACAAGCGCGGATTTGCGCGAAGCGCTGGAGACACTGGCCGGCGATGGCGTGAACGCGGTTTTCCATGCCGCTGCCGTGAGCGATTTCAAGTTCGGAAAAATATTTGTCCGGTCGCGCGAAGGCCAGTTGACGCCGGTCAAAGCCGGCAAAATCAGCACGGGGACGGGAACGTTGCTGGCCGAGTTGTTGCCGGCTCCGAAGATTATCGGCGGGTTGCGCGACTGGTTTCCCAAGGCGCGCATTGTCGGATGGAAATTCGAAGTGGATGGCAACCGCGCGGCCGCCCTGGCTGCGGCCGCCAAGCAGATTTCTGAATGCCTCACGGATGCCTGCGTCGCGAACGGTCCGGCCTATGGGGAGGGGTTTGGGTTGGTGCACAGCAATGGCGGCAAGGCGCACCTGGCGGATTCCGCGGCGCTGTTCGAAGCGCTGTTTCGAAGCGCGAAGTAAGAAGGCGGAGTGCGCCCGTCTCGGGCGCAGCGAGGT
>DASRKU010000194.1:0-2360 GCA_035648815.1 Verrucomicrobiia bacterium
TCTGGTCAAGGATCACCATCTGTCCTATCCGTTTCTTTTTGAGCATGAGGGTGCGCTCCACATGATGCCCGAGGGCGGACACGGGCGAGCCATCGACGTGTATCAGTGCGAAGAATTCCCCGAGCGTTGGCGCATGCGGGCCACCCTGATGCGGGACCTCAATTATGTCGATGCAACCCTGTTTGAACATCAGGCAAAATGGTGGCTGCTCGCTACGATTAAGCGAGACCTGTTCACGTTGAGCCGCGACCTGTTTGCCTTCTGGGCGGATACACCGCTAACGGATAAATGGCATCCGCACCCTGCCAACCCGGTGGTGCGGGGATTCAAGAGCGCACGGCCCGCCGGCCGCATCTTCTCACTCGGCGGCAAGCTGTTCCGGCCATCTCAGAACTGCCTCTTCGGCTACGGCCACAGCCTGAGAATCAACGAGATTGTGCGGCTGGACACGAACAACTACCTGGAGCGCCTGGTGACGGAAGTGAAACCCGACTGGGAGGACAACATCTGCGCCAACCACCACATTGACTGGCATGACGGCAGCGTTGTTATGGATGCGCAACGGCTGCTGCCACGCATGACAGAGGCTGACGTGAAGGCGTAAGGGCGCCGTGTCCGAGTTCCACAGCGCCGGCGGCTAAGGAACCGCGAAACAATAACATGATCAACTAGGTGTTGGGCTCAATGGCATAGTTCCACTCGCCGTGAAACTTTGCTGGGGTAATATTGACGCGACCCATTTCTGCGTCGCTCACGACTATACCGGTTTCATAGCGATTGGAGTCTATCGCTGCCCGCACCACCAAGCCCGTTTTGGTGGTCGTATGAGCGATGAGGTTGACGATGACTTGATAACTGGTCAGCGGACGGCCGCGCCAATTCATCGTGATAAAGCTGAACAGCCGGTGTTCGATCTTGTTCCATTTGCTGGTGCCTGGGGGAAAATGGCAAATCTCCAAACGCAGCCCCAGGTCGTCGGCCAAGGTTTGCAGGGCGACCTTCCATAGTCGGTTGCGGCTGCCGTTGCTGCCGCCGCCATCGGCGGTAATCATGAGTTGGGTCGCCTGCGGAAACCGCCCCGTTCCCATCTCCTGCCACCACCGTCGCACGCTGGCCGTGACAAACTGGGCCGTGTCGTGATCGATCCCCACACTCACCCAGCCCTCATTGCTGGCCAAATCGTAAACCCCGTAAGGAATCGCCTTGCCCATTTTCGGTTCTGGAAAGTCATGCACCTTGACTTCGGTCGGCTGGCCTTGTGGCTGCCATTCCTGACCACCATTCTTGAATTCACCCACTAATTCCTTCTTTTTGGTATCGATGGACACGACCGGTTGCCCCCGCCTTTGAAACGCCAGCACCCGCTGGTTGATGTGCTCAAACTGGGCGTTGCGATCCTCGTGCGAGGAGCCTTCGCGGGTTTTGCGGTTGGCCTGCAAGCTGTAACCGGCGGCTTTGAGCAACGCCGCGACCGTCCGATCGCTCACAGGATGCTGCTGGCGCTTCAACTCTGCCGCCAAAGTGCCGGTGCTTTTGCAGGTCCAGCGTAACAGTGATTCCGGGTGCCCTCGGGTAACTGGATCCACCAAAGCCTCCAAGGCCGCCAGCAATCCGGGATCGCTTTCGCTCAGCGCCTTTCGGCCGCCACCTTCCTCACGAATCCGCGAGCTCACTTCGGCGCGCGGATGCGCTCGACGGGATTCTAACTCGCGCGCCCCACCCCTGATGGTGTTCCGCGCCAAGCCGGTCGCCAGGGCCACGGCAGTGACACCTCCCCAACCCAAATCATCGGCTTCGCTCGCGGCCCATTGTCGGCGCATTCGCTCATCCATCAGCCCCGACAGCGACCTGTATTTATTCCGTATCCGCTTGATGATGGCTTGGTCTTGCGTGAAGGCAGGTTCCTCCACATTACCACCGCAGGCAACACTTATTTGATCATGTTATTGTTTCGCGGTTCCTAAGGCGCGGTGACGGCAACATTGCGGAGCGAGGGGACGGCAAACTTGCCTCGGTCAGCTTCTTTCTTCGTCACTTCGTAGCGGCCAAGGTCTTTGGCTTCGGCGTCCAAGCCGTTGTTCGCAAAGCCGTGCGTGGAGAAGGTTGCGCCGCCGTGGCAGTGGAAACAGTCCGCGCCATACTGGCCGGTGCGCGGCTCGTATTCCGTCATGAAGAGCTCGAAGCCGCGCTGCTCGTCGGCGGTCAGCTTGTCCTTGCCGCTCATAGCGCGGTCGAACTTAGAATCTAAGGAGGTGAGGGTGAGGACGAATTGCTCAAGGGCGAGACCAACTTTCTCTGCCGTGATTTCCGGTGAGCCGAACGCAGCGGTGAACAATGCAGGAAAATCGTTCGTGGAGCAC